>JAUQYW010000324.1 GCA_030587525.1 Candidatus Sigynarchaeota archaeon
AAGTGGAGTTCAGCACGAATGCATCTTATCGTGAGCAATTTACCTACCAGCACATAGAAAACGTGCTCGGTAACCACACGGATATCAAGATCTGGGATTTAGTGAATGAAATGACTCATGTCTTGAACATTTTGTTGGGGTCGACTGCAGTCGAGACCTGGGAAAAAGCATTGGGGAAAGCTAGGACTATACGCAACGATTGCACGTTCATCGCGAACGATTTCGACACGATACAGCCGGGCAACGCGTCATTGACTAGCAATGATGCTCGTCGATTCTATGATTTCGTCCAACAAATCGTGGATGACGGGTACGCGCCGGGCGCGCTCGGCTTTCAATGCCATGAATGGATGTCATCGTGGCTTCCCGTGCAAGATATCATCGATACCTTCGATTCATTCGGTAAGTTTCGTATTCCTCTCCACATAACAGAGTTCGATCCCGGTTCCAAGAGATATTATGGCAACAGCCGGTCGATCCGGCGCGGTCCGATGACTGAGGCATCCCAGGCAGAACTTGCCACCCGGGTCTACACGATGTTCTTCTCGCATCCCGCGGTCGACGCGATCACGTGGTGGAGCTTTTTAGAAGACGCTGCGTGGCATGCGGAGCTTGGAGATTTTATGATGGAAAGAAGTACTGGTCGACTCTTGCCCGTGTACGACGCGCTGTATGATTTAATTCACGTGCAATGGAATTCAACTTGCACGCGCGTCCTTGATTCCGCTGGAAAGGTCGATTTCACCGGATTTTACGGGAATTACACTGCATCGGTCGAAGGAAGTGAATCGGTTCAGTTTTCCATCGCGGATGCTCGGACGCCGGATCAGCGCCCGTGGCGCATCTTGGACTTGTCGTGATCGGATCCAGCGAAGTGCTACCTTATTCAGACAATAGATGAATTATAAATGGTTGCAGTGAGAGAATAAGATAAATGCCATGCAAGTCATAGAATGACTTGCCTCGGGAATCAAAGGCCGTTCTTGTCATCGATTGAACGATTCCGGTTGAATTTAGGATATTTCTTTCCTTGTCGGTTGGAGTTTTATTATGAGTGTAAAAAAGCTCATTTGCCCGCTGTGCCTAGCGGAGGAAGTGGAACGCATCAAGTTCACGACACCGCAAGGAAAGGACTTGGTGAAATCGTTTGTTGACAAGATTTCTAACGAGCGGGAACGTAAAAAACTCCTGGTTCTCCAGAAAATCCAGGCATCCGACACGATCTTCATATATCATTGCTTGCGCTGCAATAATTTCGAAGTATGGAACACTGAATTGAAAAAAAGCCTAGTAAAGCTCTCGTTAATCGACATTGTTAAACCCCCTGAGAAAAAACAAGGCGTGAAAGCTAAGTTCAAGATCAGCAATGAACACAAGGAGATCATCGGTGGCATCGCCATCAGCACCGGGATCGCTATTGCGGCTTGTTATGCCTTGTACTATTCGTTGTATTTCTTATCCATGGAAGGTTTTCTGGATTTTCCATTCGAAACCACGCTATTCGAAGAGACGGTTCATTCCATCGTTTTTATCTCCGTGGCAGTTTACATCGTAGCCGTGATCTTTTTTTCCCATGGGATCTTGACTCTGATCGACAAGAAAATGCGATTGCAAGAATTCACGATGAAATTGCATCAATTCATGTATGGGCAGCACCTTTACTACCTTGAATTCAATTCCAAGTATGAAAAGAAGACTTTCGGGGCCAGCTTGAAGCGCGCAACGTACGGGAGCACGCTAATACTCGGGATCGCCATTTTAATCCTTGAAGAATTCTTGGTCATCCCGGATTTGAAACCGTTTTTCATGACGGCGACATACGCGACGATCATCTCGCTCGCGGCATCGATGCCCTTCATCATCATCCTTCTCGACATCTCGCCGCTGCTCACCAAGGAAGTGAACCTCTACTATTTCGATAAAAAGGATCGCATCGTGAAGAACGTGGGGTCATGGCTCGAGGATGCATTGCACTTCTTCGCCATCGTTGACATCATCCTCACCTTCATAGTGCTTATCGATTCCCAGATGACACCATCGTGGTTTTTGTTCATCGCCGGGTTTGTCATGTTCATCTTCGTCTTCTTCCTCATATTCACCATCATGTTCAATAAGAAATACCACACGCGGTTGAAAGAAAAATATATCGAGTATCTCAAGGGAACGTATAATTTACCCGTCCGCAAAGCGAGTATTTTCTTGCAGCATTATTATTGCCGGAACTGTGGCCAAGAGGTCGATGTTGTCCAGCAGGATCGCTGCCAGAAATGCAACATGCTTGTTCACAAGTGCATGATCTGCGGTGATGTTGTGGATACCCGTCATATCGTCGGCAAGACTGTTGTGGGGATCGATGTGCCCGACGCGTTCGGCAAGATCACGGACTTGATTGACAAGATGGAATCCAAGATGGGTGCCGGCCCTGGCAAGGAATTCCCCTCGATCCAGTGCCCGTCATGCCAGAAACTTGCCCATCTTGATGAATTCATTGCATGGTTGAAATTGCGAGGAACCTGCCCCGTCTGCAAGGCAAAGCTCAACTTTTTTGATTTGTTCTAAAAAATTACCAAGGATTTACTGCCACGTTACCGAGGATTTACAGCCACGTGGCTCGCGCTTCGTTTTTGAAGTATGGCGGCTCAAAGCACTCAATAAGATTATATAGATTTCCAGCCGAAGTAATGAATCATCATGGTAAATTCGGAAGTCAATGCTACTCGGACGAAGAAACAACTTGGACGATCAAGTTTTCTCAAGTTCTTTTTCGGGATCATCGCCATTTTCTTTGGGTGTATCGCGATTTCTTTTATCTTGTATCCACCTCCCTATTCCATGATCTATGATACAATAAGCACTCTTGGCCGTGCTGACATGAATCCGAATGGCTGGATCTTCTTCACGATCGCGCTTTATTCCGCGGCTATCGGCCTATTTCCCTTTTACAAGGTGCTTCATGCAGAATTGCACGATCAAAACAAGATCGTGGCCGGGATAATGGTCATTTTGTATATCCTCACGTCGGTGGGACTCGTGATGGCCGGGACCTTCCAGGAAGGCAGTGAATTCAGTCGCTTGCATCTATATTCCGCGTATTTCGGGTTTGGTGGGTTCTTCCTTGCCGGCATCTTCACGTGGTTCTTGATGAGCGGGAAAATCAAGAAATCCCCCGCAGAAACCAAGACCAAGCTTGGCATCGCATTCCTCGTGGAAATTATCGTGATGTGCACCGGGGCCGGGTTATTTCTCACCCACATGATACTCCACGAGACCGGAATCATCGATTTTGATGGTGCGCCTTTTGGAATATTTATTGGCTTTTCGTTCACGGAATGGCTACTCGTGATCACGATTTTCATAGATAAAATCTTCATGGCGGGCATTGTATCCAATTTCATGAAAGACTGAATGGCATCAAAACTTAATTAACGATCAAGCAGAATACAAATTCGGTGAAAATTACATGGCTTTTCCAGAAAGTGAAGCGGTACTCATTGCCCGGTTTGCGCTGGTAGTAGTTTACTTTTACATGTTCTGGTTTTTCCGGAAAAACTTTTTAAAATCCAAGGAATCCGGTTTCGTGAACAAGTTTTTCGTGGGTTATGCATTCTTCTTCCTGGCCCTCTTTATCTTCCAGATCGGGATGTCTCTTTACACGCTTTCCGATTATCTTGCACCGGGGTCTACGTCATGGCTCCGGACAGATTTCCCAGGAGCTGATAATCCGGCGAACACGGCGAACTTGTTTTTTCTATACAACCTCGTTCTCCCTCTATACATAACAGGTGTGGCCTTTATGCTCGTATTAATCGCAGGTCAGATCTATCCGCTGGAGCTGACTTTAAATTGGAGCAAGAGCCCTGGAACCAAGTATTTACTGATCGTGGCTGCAGCGCTGATGCCGGTGTTCATCCCTGCAGTAACATGGACGATCTATACCTTCGTCGTTTGCCTTGCTGCGCTCATCGGGGTTGTCTATGGATTATTTATGAACATTTTTGTCAACATCAAGATCGCGGCGGTCTCAACGGGCGATCTTCGACGCCGGTCGATTGCCATTATCTTTGCATCGATTTTATTTTATCTCGGATTCATTTGGACGCTGGAAATCGGGGAAATCTCCCTTGGTCGCATATTTGACATTCCAGGGTATACCATGCAATGGGATATCGTATTCGGGTGCTTTATCCAAGGTATATCTGCACTCTTGTATCGCCAAGGTTTGAAGATCCGTGGCTGATTTCTTTTTTATCTTTTACTTGCAGGCTGCTGCTGGCTCGTGCAGTGCAAGGTTCCCAAGCCATAGACCAGCTTCGTGCATTCGATGCCCACGACCTTCCTCGCCGGAAAGAGTTTCTGCAAGGTGGCGATCGCCTTTGCATCATTCGCGTGGCTGAACAAAGGAACGACCACGGTTTCGTTGCCGATGTAAAAATTGAGATAGCTCGCGGGCACGCGGATATCCTTGTAATAAACGGGGCCGGGCATCGGCAGTTTCACGATCTTGAAAGGCTTCCCGCTCGTGTCGGTCATCCGTAACAACAAGTCGAGGTTTTCCTTCAGCGGCTCGTGGTTCTCGTCCGAGGAGTCGTCCTCGTATGCACACGCGATCGTGGTTGGATCTGTGAACCGTGCGATGTCGTCCACGTGGCCGTCCGTGTCGTCACCGGCGATGCCCTCCTTCAGCCACAGGATTTTTTGCACGTTAAGGTGATCCTTGAGCATGTTCTCGACTTGCACGCGGGAAAGCCCGGGATTGCGGTTTCCATTGAGCAAGCATTGCTCCGTCGTGACCACGCAGCCTTGCCCGTTCACGTCAACTGACCCGCCTTCGAACACGATTCCGGGCTCGAACATTGGAACGCCAATTGCCTTTGCTTGCATATCCCAGGGAATGCGGTTGTCGAGCGCAAGGCTCTCGTATTTATTTCCCCATGCGTTGAAGATCCACTTGATCATCGCCACGGGATAACGGGCCGCTGGATTGACCACGAATGTCGGGCCGTAATCCCGGAACCAGACATCGACGGTCGGTATCTCGTGGATCTTCACGTGGCTCGAAACGATGCCTGCTTGTTCTAGCTTGGCCACGGCACGGGCGTGCATTTCCTTGCTGTTCACGAGCAAGTTAACGTATTGACCGCCATACAAGGCGCTGATGTATTGCACGTAAATCCGTTCGACGTCGACCACGTTATCGTGCCCGTAGAAGGTGTCCTCGTTGTGCGGCCATGCAAGCCAGATCGCGTGCTGGTGTTCAAACTCCGCTGGCATCCTGTACCCGAGCGCGGCAGGCTTGCCTTCGAGCTTCTTGGGCCTTCCCGGTGCCGCCATGCGTCATTTCACCAGGTCGCCATAAGTCTCTGGCTTCCGGTTCTTGAGAAAAAGCCAGCCTTCTTGGGACAGGGTTATTTTCTCGACATCCACGCTTGCAATCAGCACGGCATCGCCGGATTCGGGTGCCCTCGCGACGATCTCGCCGAACGGATCTGCGATGAATGAACGCCCCCAGAACGTGATGCCGTCTTCCTTTCCCGCGCGATTGACGGCCGCCACGAAGATGCCGTTCATCGATGCATTGGCCCGCATCGCGTTTTCCCATCGATCCGCGGACCAGGGCTCGTCGCGCTTCATCTCGGGATACCAGCCAATTGCCGTGGGATAGAAAATGAGCTGCACGCCCCGCATAGCATTGATGCGCGCGGGTTCGGGAAACCACTGGTCATAGCAGATCAACGGGGCGATGGTGAGGCCCTGGAGCTTGGCTTGGACGTACCCGAGGTTCCCGGGCTTGAAGTAGAATTTTTCCCAGTAATTCGGGTCGTGGGGAACGTGCACCTTGCGGTACTTCGCGACTACGGAACCCATCTCATCGAAGACGAGCGACGTGTTGTATCGATTGCCATCGTCGCCAAGTTCGAACAACGAACCCCCGACCAGCCCGATCCCGTGCTGCTTGGCGAGGCCGGAAAGAAATTCCGAGGTCTTCCCGGGAATCTTTTCAGCAAGTGCCAGGCGTGCCTTGTCTTGCTTTTGTGCGAAATATCGCGTGGCGAACAATTCTTGCAAGCACACGATTCTTGCATTCTTCCGAGCCGCGTCTGCAACGAGCGAGGCTATTTTTTTCAAGTTAGCATCGACATCGGTGCTGACCGTGCTTTGCACCAGGGCTATCGTGATCTTTTCAGTCATGGTTCTAGGGAAACCAAGCGCCCCGTGCTTTAAAATTCCCGTGCGTGATTATAACGTGGTTTTTGCATCATGGATCAAAAACTCGCGATCTTGCTGGATAAATTGAAGGATGACCGTAGCAAGTTGATACTCTTCGTCTCGCATTGCTTGCTCAACGAGAATGCACGATATCTTGGCGGTGCTTTTAGAAAAGGTGTTGTCGATGAGCTCGTGGAAATTATCCAAGCTCGTGGAATTGGCATAGTACAGATTGAATGTCCGGAACAACGCGCATGGGGTGGCGTGTTAAAGCCGTATCTCTGGAAGGTTGTCGGGTTAAAAGCTTCGTTCTTATACCTTTTCCGTAAATCCTTGTTCTCGATCTTCATTGCTCGCACCAGGCACGTGTACGCGAAAATTGCGAAGGAGACGGCCAAGAAAATGAAACAATATCGCGACGCGGGCTTTAATGTCATTGGGTTCATTGGCATCGATGGATCCCCCACTTGCGGCGTGGGCACGACGCTTGATCTACGGCGTTACGACTTGCTTGCATCCCTTGATCCTAGTCAAATGAACCGTTCTAGCTTCAACGAATTTCTCTACTCCCAGATGCTCGTGAAGGGAAAGGGCTTGTTTGCAGAAATACTGGAAAAAGAATTGCACAAGCAAAAAGTCTCGGTGCCCTTCTTCGCCCATGACCTCGTCTTGGAGATGAAGGGTGAAAAGCAAGAACTATTGTAGATTTCATTTTTTCTTGTTCAAGTCGGCTTTGTGATCTTCCAAGTATTCGAAGAGTGCCTCAGGATAATCGGTCTGTATTACGTCAACACCGATGTCGATCATGCGCTGCCAGCCTGGCTCGTCGTTGACGGGATAGCATTGCACGAACACCGGGTTCTTTTTCCGGAACGCATGAATTCGATTGATATAATCGGCGTTCAAGAAATTCGGCGGGATGCACAAGTATGACATGTCGTACTTATTACATAAATCCTTGAGTTCAGGAGAATCTCCTTGTGCATTCAGGCTGATAAGGGACGTGGCGTCGTGCAGGTCTTCTCGCATGTAAATGCCCATGATCATGGCATTGAGATTAAAGTAGCAGCGATCCCGCAACTTGTACTTGTCGAGGAGCGCGATAAGCGGTTCCGGTTCCCAGAGGTTGTGGATGTGCATCTCGGCACGAACAACCCTCCCGCAAGAGCTCAGCACGGCAAGGATCTCCTCGACTTTCGGCACGTGGATGAGCCCGAAATCATAGCCTTTCCCCGCGTTGAGCTTCTGCACCTGCTCCCAGTTCATCTTCGTGATGTCGCCTTGGCCATCCGTCGTCCTGTCAACAGTTCCATCATGCAAGGACACGATCATACCATCCGTGAGCACTTTCACGTCGAATTCCACCCAATCGACTCCCGCTTTTATTGCTTCTTTGAG
>JAUQYW010000342.1 GCA_030587525.1 Candidatus Sigynarchaeota archaeon
CGGTATGCCGTTACCGAACATTGATTTGAAGCTGGTCGACGTGCAAACTGGCAAGGAGGTGGCTCTCGGCGAATCCGGCGAGATCTGCGTGCGGGGCCCCATGGTCTTCAAGGGCTACTGGAACAATCCAGAGGAAACCGCGCGCACCATCGATGCCGAAAAGTTCCTGCACACGGGTGACGTGGGTGTCATGGACAATGACGGCTATGTCAAGATCGTCGATCGCACGAAAGACATGATCATCGTCGGTGGGTACAAGGTTTTCTCGGCCAAGGTTGAAGATATACTCGCCAAGCATCCCGCGATCGACTTGATCGCGTTGATCGGCGTGCCGAATCCCGAGCGCCCCGGTTCGGAAATCGTGAAAGCCTACGTGCAATTGCGCCCCGATTTCGACCAAGCGAGCAATCACGAGAGCCTCAAGCAAGAGCTGATCAAGTACGCGAGGGAAAGCTGCACGCCGCACGAGGTGCCGAAAGCCATCGAGTTCATAAATCCCATGCCGCTCACCTCCGTTGGCAAGGTTGATAAAAAGGAACTCCGGGCTCGCGCACATCCAACCATCAAGTGATTTTTTTTCACCCGTCTTTTTTCAAGTATCTTTTTGAGCTATCCCCTCAAGCAATATGCTTTTAGGTTACCTGGCGATATTTGCACATCATGTCGCTAGAAACTTCCAACATGGAACTCAAGAAGGAACGGGCGAAGCCCGAGCGGTTCTTGTTCGTCGATTGCTGGCGGGGCTTCATCATCGTCTATATGCTCGTTTCGATCACGCTGCCCGAGGATTGGTTCAAGGTGAGCCCGATCCTCGAGTTCTTGCTCATCCATCCTGCGCGGGAATCGTTTACCATGCACCTCATCGACATCGGCGCCACCAGCTTCGTGTTCATTCTTGGCTTGATGTACAGCGTCACGTTCCAGCGGCGCCGCCAAGAAGTTGGCACGTGGAAAGCCATCAAGCACATCATTATCAGGTACGGGGCAATTCTCTTGCTCGGGTTTTGCATCCTCGTCGTCACGTTCGACAGCCTCGTGTACACCACGACGGACAAGTTGCTCGGTGGCCCGATCACGGTGCTCGCATGGGACGTCATCCCCGCGCTTGGCCTCGTCGGATTCGTAGGCTTGCCGTTCCTGTTCTTGAAGAAAAAAATCCGCCTCATCAGCGCCTATATTATGCTCGCCTTTTATTGCGTGATGCTTGATCTCAACCAGTACACGAGATGGGCGAGTGATGCGGTCAGCGCCGTGCACGGCGGCATCTTTTTCGGGATATTCGCGTTTGGCGCAACGCAAGTCTTGGCCTCAGCTATCGGTGAATATCTCGTTGATGGTTTAACAAAGGATCGCGGCAAATTCTTGGCTCAACTCGGGGTTTACGCCGGGATCAGTCTCCTTGTCGGTATAGTACTCCTGCAGGCTCATGAAACATTCATTCCTGGCTATATCATCGTCGCTACGAGCACGACAGTGCTTGGCTGGTACCTATTCATGTACTTCGAGAATTATACGAAAATACGTATGCGATTCTTGCAAGCGTATGGCCGGAATCCATTTTTCGTGTATCTGATCACGGTCATCCCGATGGTGATCATCTATGAAGTCGTGTTTACCGGGAGCCATGCCGTGTTCGAATGGGATTTGTTCCTTGCAATCATCGTATTTTGGGCGGCGAACATAGCGATCGTGTGGCTGTTGTATGTCAAGAACAAGCGGGTGCGGACGGAGATCGTGGCCATCATCGGCATCGCTGTATTGCTCGGCATTGGCTTGCCGCTAAGGCTGCTGGGCGTGTTATAACAAGTAAATTCCTTTTTTTTATTCCTTTGTCTAATCGGTCATTCCGTGTAAATCCGTGACTGCTCGTCCTGTCGTTCTCGGACCTTTTCCAGCACCGCGTTTTCCGCGAGCGGCTCCTTCTGCATCGCCAGCCGTCGCAACCGTTCTATGATAAAATCGGTCTGTGTCCGCAAGAAATCCCGATCCATAATCCCGCTTGCCGGCCTTGGCAAGTAGAAAGGCTTTCCGATGCGGCCAATGATGCCGTGCCGTTTTTTCGGGAGATATGGCTCGTTTGGTTTTTTTTCCGCGGGATACGCTTCAGCTGCGCCGATGCTCACGACGGGTAAAATTGGTATCCTGAACCGTTTATTGGCTTCGTGGTACACGCGGACCACGCCCGTGAACCCGTGCATGATCTTCCCGCCTGTATTAAAGGTACCTTCTGGTGGAATCGCGACGCGCCGGCGCTTCGGATCCACGATGACCTTGACCATTTTTTTCACGATTTCCGCGCCGGCCCCGCGCCTCGGGAGTGCGCCCGACAACCGCATGAGCCGGGAGAAGAAGGGATCGTCGAATCGCCAGGACGCATTTGCCATGTACCAGAACTGCATGCAGAATCTTCCTGTCAACGCTGCCGATAGTAGGTAGGCGTCTGCCGCGCTGGAATGGTTACCGACCAGGAGGAAGTTCTTGTTTTTCGGGATGTATTTTTTACCCACGATAGAGAAATTGTTGCAGATCTTGAAGAAAAGGTATAGCCCGAGATTAATAACCCACGACAGCAGTCGTTCAGCCCTCGCCGCGATGAAAACGTCGACAAGCTCGCAAATGATCCGCTGGAATGGCTTCATGGTAATCCCTTTTTAGTCCAAGAAAGATGGGTAGCGGAGGATAAAAGATTGCCGAGGTCCCAGGCCACTCGGCACGTGATTCAAGCATTCACGATTTCAAGAAAGGCGCGATGATCGATTTCTTGTTTTTCTTGATCTCCTCGGGCGTCCCCGCCGCGATGACCTCGCCACCCTTGGGACCCCCGCCAGGGCCGAGCTCGATTAGGTAATCCGCGTTCGACAAGACGTCGATGTCGTGCTCGATGACGACGACGGTGTTTCCTTGATCGACGAGCCGTTCGAGCAGCTGGAGGAGCTTGACGACATCGTGCGGATGCAAGCCCGTCGTTGGCTCGTCGAGCACGTACAGCGTCCCGGCCTTCCGTCCCTTGCCGATCTCCCGTGCGAGCTTGATGCGCTGGGCCTCGCCGCCGGATAGCGTGGTCGCTGGCTGACCGAGCGTGATGTAGCCCATGCCGGTTTCTTGCAAGATGCGGAGCACGCGGGTGATGCTTTCCTCGCCGGCGAATAAGCCGATGGCATCGTCGACCGTGAGCTCGAGCACGTCGTTGATGTTCTTGCCTTTGTACATGATCTCCAGGATCTCCGGCTTGAACCCGGTACCCTTACATTCCTCGCAAGGGATGTCGACGCTGCTGAGGAAGGAGATCTGCAAGTCCTTGGTGCCCTCGCCCTTGCAGGCCTCGCAGCGGCCCTTGTCCGAGTTGAACGAGAAGTGGCCATCCGTGTATTTTCGCTTCTTGGCCTCAGGCTGCTTGGCAAAGAGCTTCCGAATGGCGTCGATGATGCCCGTGTAACTCGCGGGATTCGATGTCCGGGTGCGACCGATTGGTGCTTGCGTGATCGTGATGCAGTCGGCGATGTCTTCCCAGCCAGCGATCTTGCCGCCGACGTCGGGGTATTCGATGAATTCACCATTTCCATTCTCCGTTTCGTCCTCCTCGGACGCGAAATGCGCCTTGAGCAGCGGGACAACGCAGTCGTTCACGAGCGAGGATTTGCCGCTGCCAGAAACCCCGCAGATGCCGATGAACACGCCTAATGGAATATCGACTGACACGGATTTCAAGTTGTTCGCAGTCGCCTTCTTCACAACGAGCCGCTTCGTTGCCGGAGTTACCTTCCGGCGAGCCTTGGTGCTCTTGATTGGCACGACGAGTTCCCCCGTGAGGTATTTCGCCGTGAGAGAATCCGGGCTCGCTGATGCAACGCCCGAAACTGGCCCTTGATAGACCACCGTGCCGCCTTGCTTGCCCGCGCCGGGACCGATGTCGATCAGCTCGTCAGCGAACGAAATGACGCCCTTGTCATGCTCGACCACGAGCACGCTCGATCCCGCGTCCCGCAGCCGCGTGAAGATGGTCTTCAAGTTGTTTTTTTCGATCTCGTGCATGCCCATAGTCGGCTCGTCGAAGAGATAAATGACGGAGTCGAGACCCGCTTCCAGGTGCGAGACGAGCGAAACCCGCTGGAGCTCCCCGCCCGATAGCGTGGGCAGATTCCGGTTGAGGTGCAAATAGGAGATACCGAGCATGTTGAATTGTTCGAGTTGGCGGGCGATCTCGGCAAGCAAGGCGCGGCCCTGGGATGTCTTGACATCCTTCAGCGATTTCACGAAGTCCTTCAAGTCGGCGACCGGCATGGTCGCGAGCTCGCCGATGTGTTTCCCGCCGACCGTGGCGGATCGTGCCTTGGTATTAATGCGATAACCGCCACAAGCTTTGCACGTTTGCTTGATCATAAAGTTTTTCTCGATCTTGTCCCGCCGATACGTGCTCGTGGACTTTTCCATGGCACGCTTGAGATGCGGGAGCACGCCCTCGAACTTGGTCTCGATCGTCCCTTCGAAGCGCCTCGATTTCCAGGCTAGCTTAACCGTGTCCTCTGAGCCGTGCAGGAAAACGATCTTCACTTCTTGCGGTAGCGATTCCCACGGCGCGTCCATGTTGAATTTCATTTGCTCGGCAAGGCCTTTCGTGAAGTTCATGAGATCGGCGAAAGAACCGCTCGCGTTCTTGAGAATCTGCTTGATGCTCCACGACGGGTCAGGGACGATCTTGCTTTCCGTGAACTCCTCGATGTACCCGCGACCCTTGCACTCCAGGCACATTCCTGATGGTTCATTAAACGAGAAGTGCTTGATCTCCATGCGGGTTTCTTTCATCCCGCACACGTCGCAACTCCAATCGTCCTTGAGCGAGACGAGGCACATGGGGCATTGCGGGCGGCTTTCGAGGGCGTAGAACATGCGGAGGAGCGTGTACAGTGTCGTTCGCGTGCCGACCGTGGAGCGCGGGCTGGTGACCCGTACCGTTCGTTGTTCCACCGCGACGACCGGCGATAGGCCCTGGATGGAATCAAAAGGTTTTTCCTCCTCGAGTTTCGGAGGAAAACCGATGGACTGCAAGTAACGCCGCATCCCCTCGGTAAAGATGATGTCGAAGGCCAGCGATGATTTGCCGGAACCGCTGACGCCCGTGATGGCCACGATCTTGTGTTTCGGGATGGTAACGTCGATGTTCTTAAGGTTGTG
>JAUQYW010000351.1 GCA_030587525.1 Candidatus Sigynarchaeota archaeon
ATCACGCCAAGTTGCTCAAGCCATTCTTAAAACTCGTCGCGTGGAAGTTGGAATTAATATTTCTTCCCCCATACTCGCCCGAACTAAATCCTGCAGAGGATCTTTGGAAATTTTTGCGGGAAAAATGCACTCATAACACGTACTACGAACATTTCAGGGATAAAATCGCCGTGGTCAGAGAGTTCCTTGTTAAATGCAAGAATCCATCAGCAGATGTACGATCCCGATGTCATTATAAATAGACCGCTGTCAATATATCAGATCTTTCCGTGTTCGGGGGAAATGGCTCCATTCACATCATTCTCAATGGTCTTGAATTGCTAAAGTTCAATGCTACAACTGGCACTTCGCAATGGAATCGTACGTGGAATGGCGCAAGTGAGACGCACATGTCCTCTGTCTGGACAGACGGGACATTCGTGTGCACGACTGGTTCCATGTATAATCATAGCACGGACACGCGCGAGCGAGTGCTGGTGAAATGGGACGCGAACGGGAACCAATTGTGGAATAACACGTGGGATCCTGCCGTCAACGAGGACATTACTTGGTATGGCGATGAAGTCTCGGTATGGAGCGACGTGGTGGGGAATGTCTATACCTCGAGTTCCATTCCGTTCGTTTGTTCACCAGTTGCAACAACATCACTAATGCATAGCTCGAAAAAAAAGTTGTGGCCACGATGATGATAGCATTCAAGACCTGGTTCCACGGGATGGTAAAGACCAGCGGTACGGCGGGCGAAAATGCGATGGCACCGACCATGATCCAAGACAAAATGATGGCAAGCGAGATTCGGAAATCTTGCTCGCCGTGCCTTGCTCCTTGCAGCACGAGCCTTTGCTCGGATATGGCGGCACGCGCGCCGGGATCGGGATATCGGCCAACCACGCGAGCATCACCATTGACGGGAACGCGCAGCTGGCAGCCTTCCCTGGCAAGACCGGATCGGGAACCGCGGGAGTCCCGTATGTCATAAAGGATTTCATCATCGACGCGGGGGGCAATAGGTCTGCAATCTCCATATCGAACACGGATGCGTATTTGATCATTAGCAATTGCACAGTGTTCAATTCTTCTATTGCGATAGAAGAAGAGCTTGCTGGTATTCGGTTAGAATCTTGCCGGAACGTTAACATTTCGGGCAACAACGCGTCTTATAACTTTCGGTGTGGCATTTATTTGTGTGACAGCAACGACAGCATTGTTTCTGGCAACACCGCGTCGTTTAATACCGCCTATGGCATTTGGTTGGAAGATGGCAGCAACAACACGATCTCGGATAACAACGCGTCACAAAACCGCATCGCAGGCATTTTATTGCTTTCCAGCAGCAACAGCACGATCTCGGGCAACAACGCGTCGCATAACACCTGGAATGGCATTTCCTCGGCCCTCGGCAGCAACAACACGATCTCGGGCAACAACCTGCGAAAGGGAGTTGATGCGCAGCCAGACCAAAGAAATAAGACGGTAATGGTGCTGAACCGAGCGATTTGACGATCGCCTTCGATGAACCCCCGACCTGGACCTCGCCCCACAACCAGGCCATGCAGATGATCGCCCGCAACGAGCAAACTTTCCACGAGCAGACCGACAGCTCCACGTGGCGCCTTCGGGCGAGTTTTTACAAGCTCGTATTCGTCGGTATCTCGGAAGCGAGCATCACGGGCAAGTGCAAGACGTTCAAAGCCCCGTGGAAGTCCGTCCACGACCAGGCATTGAAGGATAAATTCTAACAACCCAATAAACTCGCTTGCTTTCGTTAACTTGCAAACAACGATCGCGAAAAAAATCGACAAGCTCAGGAAAAAATGAGGTGATTCCCCTGGGAGATTCCCCATTCTTGCAAGAACTCAAGTTCACGACGAACGGCATTCGAGGGGTCGCGAACGTCGATTTAACGCCGTATACTTGCACCCGGATCGGGCAAGCAATCGGCACTTACTTGAAAAAAGGTGCCAGCGTGGTTCTTTGCACGGATTACCGGACGAGCGGTCCAATGATAAAGAGCGCGCTGATCTCGGGCTTGTTATCGAGCGGCGTGAGTGTCTCGGATGCGGGCCACGTGCCCACGCCGGCCTTGCAAAAGTTCATCAAGGATTCTGCCCGGTTCTCCATGGGCCTCATCATCACCGCTTCGCACAATCCTCCCGAATTCAACGGCATCAAGGTCATCGACAGCGATGGCATCGAGATCCCGCCCAAGAAAGAAGACGATATCGAAAAGGCGTACAAGAACTGGAAGGCCGATGCGGATTTGCCTTCGTGGGAAAAGACTGGCGTTTTTAACAACGAATCGGGGGTCATCAACCATTACGTCAAGAACATAATGCACAACACGAACATCAACAAGGATAATGCCCACAAGATCCATGTCATCGTCGATCCAGGAAATGGCGTGACGTGCTCGTACATCCAGAACTTGCTCGATTGCCTCGGCGTGAAATACACGACGATCTTCGACACGCCGGATGGCCGGTTCCCGAACCGCGTGTCGGAACCGACGCCAGAATCGCTCCAGGTTCTCAGCCGAAAGGTCGTCGAGGAGGGAGCCAGCTTCGGCATTGGATTCGATGGTGATGGCGATCGTGCCATTTTCGTGGACAACAACGGCATTTTTCATTGGGGGGATGAAAGCTTCGCGGTCATATTGGATGACTTGCTCGAAACGTACAAGAATTGGGTCGTGACGCCCGTGAGCTCCTCCGTGCTCGTGGAGGACGTCGTGAAAGCTCATGGTGCCAAGCTGGAATGGACGAAAGTGGGGAGCATCACGGTGTCTCGGCGCATGCTAGAACTCGATGCGATCATCGCGGGCGAGGAGAATGGGGGTATATTTTACAAGCCCCATCAGCCTGTCCGCGACGGGGGCATGGCCTTGGCTCTCATCGTGGGTGTCTTGACAAGGCAATCTTGCGAGATGACATCGCTCTTCAAGGCCCTTCCCAAGTATTTCTTGCACAAGGAAACCATCCAGGTCAAGCAAAAAGACAAGGAAAAAATCATTTCGCGCGTGAAGGATGCAGTCAAGGGTGAAACTGTATTGACCCTCGACGGCGTGAAGGTCTTCAAAGACGGCGGATCCGTCTTGATCCGCCCCTCGGGAACCGAGCCCAAGTTCAGGAGCTTCGCGGACGGCAAGACCAAGGAAATTGCCGAGCAACTTTCCAAGTGGGGCATCGATCTGATCAAGCAAGCCTCGAAAGACTGAAAGCTATTCTTTTTTTCCGATAGCAGCAATTTTCTGCGTTTGATAAATGGAGATGGGATGCACGTGGCAAAGGAATGGAAACAAATCAAACAAAAACGCAAGGGGTCCTTCAGGGTCTTCGACGTGGACGAGATCACGTACGAAAATCCCCGTAATGGCAAGAACGTACCTGCTTTCCTCATCACGTGCCGGAACTGGGTAAACGTGATCGCGACAACCCGGTCTGGCGATGTCATTCTCATCAAGCAATTCCGTTTCGGTTCCAACCGCGTGGAATTGGAAATTCCCGGGGGTACCATCGAAGATGGCGAGGACCCCGCTCGTGCCGCGAGTCGGGAGTTGCTGGAGGAAACCGGTTTCGCGGGTGACGTCCCCGAATGCATCGGTCAGGTCAACCCCAACCCGGCGCTGCATCGTCATTCCTGTTACACGTTTTGGATCAAGAACGTGGTGAAAAAAAACGACCCGGAATTCGACGGGCAAGACGAATATTGCGAGCTAATCCTTGAAAAGGTTTCAGGTGTAAAAGAATTGATCAAGAATGGCACGATCACGCACGCGCTCGTCATCGACGCGTTTTTTTGGTTTTTTTGCGATCCGGGACGGCGTGGACTTGAATAGCACGATCACGAACCACGTTTTTCCCATATCGTGTCGAAACGGTCTTCGGGTTTCTTGAGCATGTCCTTGAAAGCGCTCAAGATGTGTGCCTTGAAGGGATTGAAATCAGCGGATTCGAGATTGCCTGGTTTATCACCATATTGTTTGCTGAATTCTTTCCCCAATTGCTGCATTTTCGCTTGCACGGTCCTTAAAGATGTATTATCGAGCTTGCCAGACTCCAGGTCGACGATCGCATAGGAAAGCACGAGATTCGCAGGAGTTTTCGCTGCTTCAGGGCCTGTTTTACCATCCATTTCGGCAAGCTCGAAACCGAAGAATAAGATCGTGTATTTTGCCACGTTCAGCCGTTTCAACACGTGATCCTTGAAAATTTCCGGGACAATCGAATAAATACCGAGAATGATTTTTTCTTTCGTCACGTCGTTGAGCTCTTCATTCTTCCGGTAGAATCCAACGTGAACGAGCGGCTGTTCACGGTACAACAATCCAATCTCGACAATATACATGCTAGGTTCTCTAGGAGGTTGACTCGATTTCTGCGAGGAGGGCCGGGATATCTATAGATGTTGTTAACTTTGAGGTATATAAAATGGCGTCCTTTAACAAGGAATTGATCGAATCCAGAAACGAGATAGCACGTTTTCCGACATGCAATGGATCGTAACTGCTTGACGGAGCGATCTCGTGGTTGTTCCATGGCATCGAGATTCTTTAAGAAATACAAGATAACAGGGGCATCCTTTCACATTTGACGAAATCCTTCCATTAACTCAAACGATATGCGAACCTCTTGCCCCACGATATGAAAATGTGCGCGGCATGATGCACGCTCCGGCATAACGTGCCATTCGATGCGTCGCAAGACAATGCTGAGAAGGTTTATATCAACTGAATGGAAAATAATTATCATCAATAGGCAATTCGTGAACTATCATGGTAAACATTCCAGACAAATTGCTATACACTCGAACGCACCAATGGGTAAAGTTTGAAAACGGTATTGCGACCGTCGGGCTCACCGATTTTGCACAGTCGCAACTTGGTGAAATCGTCTACGTCGAGCTTAAATGGGATGACGGCTTGAAAGGAGAAAAGTTGACCGCCGTGAAATACGATGCGAACGGCGAACCCGCGTCGGATCCTATCTCCGGCGTCAGCGTCGAGTCGCAAAAAGCGGTGGGCGATATCTATGCACCGGTTTCTGGCGAAGTCGTCGATGTCAACGAGGACCTCAAGGATGCGCCAGAGGGCATCAACTCGGATCCCTACGGAAAGGGTTGGCTTTTCAAAATAAAGCCTTCCGCTTGGGATAAAGAGAAGGGTGCGTTATTACCAGCCGCCAAGTACAAAACAATTGCTGTGTAATTTTCTGTAAAATCTCTCTATTTTTTCCTAATTTCCGCTATTTTTTTGAGATTCCAAAGTATTTTATGCAAATAGGTGCAATCCCAGGTAGAAAAAATCTATTTATTATTAAGGGGAAAAGAAATCCTTGAACGGGTGATTTGCATGAAAAAAAAAGAGATCTTAAAATCGGGAGCACCGATCATCACTCATTCGGGCGGCCCGAAGCAATTCGACGGGGTGGCGCCCTCTGTCGACAGCGATTCAATTAGCGACCATGTGACGAAGCACATCGGACCAATTGCATCCGTATTCCATGAAATCGTGTCGAGGGGCGTGCACCTGGACGTGAACTGGATCGCGCCCACCCCGAGTCGCCCCATCCACGTGCTCGTGACGATGGGTATGAGCGACTTGCCCATGAACGTGCCGAAGGAGCTCAAGGATGATGCTTACATGGAACTTCTCGTGGTCTTGCCTGGCAACTGGCCGCTCACGAAAGACGCATTGAAGGACGAGCAGAATTACTGGCCCATTCGATTGCTCAAGGACATGGCCAGATTGCCTCATGATTACAACACGTGGCTAGGGTTCGGTCACACGGTCCCGAACGGCGATCCGCCCGTGCCCTACTCATCGAACACGTCGTTCTGCTGCGCGCTCATCCATCCACCAATTCTCTTGTTCGGAAACCCGGATCCCGTTCCATTCCCGCTAGATTTCTTTAAACTGCGCATCGACGCTAGCAAGACCATCCGCTTCTTCACGGTCCTGCCCATGTATGCCGAGGAGGTGGCCTTCAAGCTGGATAATGGACTGGATCCCTTGATGGACCTGTATGACCAGCACAACGTGACATCGATGATCGACATCCATCGCCCGAACGTGTGCGCAGGAAAGTAACCGGCAAATGAACCATTCACGTCCGTCGTTTGAGCACGGTTTCAAACCAATCGTTGACTTCCGGTACAGGACGAACTTCCACCCATTCGTGATCGATGACATTCTCGTGGAATTTCGTGACGAGAATTTGATTTCGCTGGGACAAGTGGCTTCCAGCTTTTTGATCGTGACGGTCTCGAAGAGCATCGAGCATA
>JAUQYW010000353.1 GCA_030587525.1 Candidatus Sigynarchaeota archaeon
ATTCGAGAACAATATCTCGTTGCCATCGCCGCGGAACTTTTCGAGATTCGTTCTGGTTTGACGGAGATTCGCACTGTCAAGTTCCATCCAGAAGCCATAATACGTCGTTTTGAGGAGTGCTTCGATGCGTGCATCTTCCAGGATGTTCAGGACCGCGTGACCGATCATCGGGTTCTCCGGGCACAATAATTCGTGGATCGTGGTCCCAAAGATCGTCTTGAATCGAATATGGGCTGCTTCATGCGATGCAATGCCTATCTTCTCGTCAAAAGAATATTGAGGCGAGCTGAGCGGCAGCCAAACGTCATTTCCATCAGTCCTCGGTGGAATCCCATCTAATATTTCATGTATCTTCTTATTTGCCACGCGTTTCGTGACGATCTTGAGCAGTTTTAACGATTGCGGGGATAGACATTGTGCTTGATACAAGAGCCGCTACACCAGATGCCCGTGGCTGTGGATCACGAGCTGACGTTGTATTTTATAGACCTTTTTAAACTCCGCTGAGTCAGCATATTGTGGCCTTCACCACACCTTTCTACAAACGGGAGAAGACTTGAATGGCCACATGTGAAGGACTGATGCAACATGGCATCATCGAAGGTAAAAAATCAAGGAAAAATTCTTCCCGGAGTGAGAAGTACCATCCCGGTGGTGAGCGATGAAGTTCCAGCCCCGATCACGACGAGCAAATTTGGGATAAAAAATCTCTTGCATAACGTCATTTTTCCCGATGGTGATGAGCAGGAATATTTTCCCATGCAAGAATATGGTTCAAACAGCGGGATGTTTAATGAAGTCGACGTGATCAAGAGGGCAACGGAGCGCGACAAGAGCGATCCTGCAAAACGAGTCACGACGGTGTTTTTCATGAGCCCGCCAGGCCTCGGTAAGACCGTTCTAGGCGCATACCTGGCACGGGAATATCTGTGCCCATACCAGGTGATCAACTGCGTTTCATCGATGACCGACCTCGACTTGCTCGGCTCGCACGTGCTCGTGGGTCAAGAAACGATATGGCAAGATGGGCCTTTACCATCGATCATCAAGGCGACGAACGAGCATGGAATTGGCATCTTGATCATCAATGAATTGAACGCGCTCACGACAAACGCGCAGCTCGGCTTCAACCCGTTGTTTGACAAGCAACAATCGGTCATCTTGACGCAGAACAACAACGAACGGATCCAGGTCCGAAAAGGCGCGCATCTCTTGATCCTTGCCTCCATGAACCCCGATATCCTCGGCGTGAACGAGCTTCAAGATGCGGTTCGGGACAGGTCGAATATCGTGCTGTTTTTTGATTACCCGACCGTTGAAAAAGAAGCACAGCTCGTGCACAATCTCACGGGACTCGACGTGAGCATAGCTACGAGGTTCACGAGCGTCATAAATGAATGCCGCTTGCTAAAAACCCGGGATCGCCAGATCACGCAAGCACCCAGCACCCGTGGCTTGCTCGACTGGATCAATTACGCGCCCGTTCTCGGTACGGAGATAGCATACGAGCTCTCCATCGTGAACCGGTATGGTACGACCGAGGACGAGCGGAATGCACTCAAGATGATCGCGAGGGGGAAGCACATCGCAAATTTGATGGTCAATAGCGACTCGTTCAAAAAATAATCCCACTTTTTTTATAAATAAAAAAGAAATGGCGGTTTCACTTCATTCCGACAACCTGGTATAACTGGTCAATAAAATCGGGATGGCTCATCAACGCATGCCTTAAACCCAGCAGTGATGCTGTATATCGAGAGTCATGGCGGGGACATATCTCGTGCACGGGTTCCCAGGTTACTAGATCGAGGAGGTAAAGCGCGCGGGCCATCTTCTTTTTCGGTAATTTGGTATGGTGAGGCGATATCGCGATGAACATTCCGTGCTTGATGGTCGGGCATCCTTGAAGCACCTTGACCTTCGATAGATACATCTATCGAAGTTACGAAAAGAAGTAATGCGCGAGCAAGAAAAAGCGAGCACCAAGCGCTGAAAGAGAGGTTCGAATGGATGCGCCAACAAGAAAAGGAAATGAGCCGATCTCGGAAGGACCGGGAAGTATGTGTGTAAAAGATACTTTTTACTCGCACTTTTTTGATTTGATCTTCTTAGGATTTAACGATGTGAGATCCTTTTCACTAACTTCAAAAATGGAATACCTTTTGCTCGCGTGCTTGACGGGATGTCAAGCACTTCGAAAATAAACAACCTTATCTAGCCATTCGATCCATATAGGATTCATGAAAGGACAAGGAGAATTTGCCAAGATAGCGAGTAGCATCTTGCTATTCGGCATCATGTTTTCCGGTATCGTTGGCATGGAATGGTTACAAGTTACGAACGACGCGACTTGCCGGGCGACGAGCATCGAATCGTCGAGCGCGAGGAATCTAGTCATGCTATGGGGGGAAAATGGCTCAGCATTATATTCCCCGGGAACTATCATGACGACTGCTGGCGATTTCATCGTGAACGCGGGTGGCGAGGTCCTCGGGGTTTACACCGTTGACTTGGGCTTGGGTAATTCCCATGACATACACGGCCAGAAACTGGATGCAACGGGGGATGCCACGTGGAATGCCGGCGCCGGAATCCCGATCGGGCACACGTTTGAAATCGAATTTGCACCTTTGATCATCCC
>JAUQYW010000370.1 GCA_030587525.1 Candidatus Sigynarchaeota archaeon
TGATGTCCATGCCCCGGTACCCGGCATGACGTGCCGCAGGTTCGATGCGTTCGTGGCGACGCGGGACTTTCCAGCCCGCGCCGGCGCTCACGGCTCACCTCCGTTCGTGGCGATAGACGTGCGCGTGCTGCGATCGAAGCACCAGGTAATCGCCCCGTCCATGTGGAGAACAACGACAAGAGATTATATAAACCACGAAGCACCACGGAATTTCTGAACGAGAGGCTCATCCCCCAACACCAACGCCGGGAGCGACGATAAGGCTTGCGAATGATGTCCAAGATTGTCCAAATTTTTACGAACTGTTAATTAACCCTCGATCGTGGTAATTCCACGATTCTCGGCCAGATCCAAATATTCTAAATTCTCAAGCGCATCCAGTTCCTCGATCCTGGTTATTTTATTCCCCTCGAGACTTAAACTTTTCAAGCTCCCCAGCATTTCCAACCCCTCGATCTTGAGGATTCCAGTGCAATCCAGATTCAATATTTCCAACCTGGCCAGCGTGTTTAATCCCCCGATCTTGCGTATTGGATTAAAACTCAAGTTTAGTTCCCGTATATTTACCAGGTTATACAACCCCTCGACAGCAGATGCCTCGCGTATCTCTGGTTCCAGGAGGTCGCGCGCGTGCCACAATTCCAGCGCGGTAAGGGGGTCCTCATCCCAGATCGTGCCGATCATATTCATTGCGAAGCTTAACTTGTTCATGTTAACCTGGTTATCCAGCCCCTCAATCCTGGTGACACGATTACATTCGAGATTCAAGTCTGCCAAGCTTGCCAGCGACTCCAGCCCCTCGATTTTGGTGATGCGATTATCCCGGAGATTCAATCTCTTCAAGGTCACCAGGGAATCCAAGCCCTCGATCTTGGAGATTTTATTACCTTCGAGGTTCAATTCCTTCAAGTTCACGAGCTGTTGCAAGCCCTGAATCTTTAAAATACTGTTTATTTCCACCCTTGTAAATCGGGCACTAAGGTCCAGCCGCTTCACGCCTGGATTAACCTTGGCGAGCTTATGGCCCTCGTAGGTGATCTTGGTTTTATGTGTCATCTCATTCACTTGCATGATGTTCCCGGTTCGCCGGACTCATCGCTCGATATCGCCGGTTTCCCGGCGGGGCTTGGCTTTGTTGGTTTGGCAAAGCCAAGCCGGCTATTTTGGTCCATTGCCACGAGCTTGTGGATAGAGTCGGAAAGCATAGTGATCGCCGCAAGTTACATGTCGATCGCGGCTTTATCGCCCTTGTCGAGCAATCTCACACCAGCATATAAGAGATGGTGGGCTTTTTCGAATGGAGTTGTTATGCATGCTTCCCTCTGGACCCTTATGAGCTTGGCGCGTACGTGGAACACAAGTGGCGGCCGTTCATTGAGGCGAGCGTGCATCGGAAGCTTCC
>JAUQYW010000372.1 GCA_030587525.1 Candidatus Sigynarchaeota archaeon
TAATCGCGGATATTATTGACGGTGGCCACGTTCTTGAAGGCGATGCTTGCCGCGAGTTCCACGTCTTCCGTGATCTCGAATTGCTCTCCAACCTTCGTCCAATCAACCTTGGCAACGCCGTCTTGCCCGGGATTCAAGCTGCCGAGTGACGGTAACGTTATACTGTTCCAATCCCCAGGCGTGTTCGTGTCGAAATCGCTATTCCTCGCTGCGATGTTATATGGGAATATTTCGGTCGTCTCCCCTATCCATTCGGCGGGGAACAAGTATTCCTTGTCGATGACACCGTATTGATACTGCGCGCCCACGAACGCATCGCACACCTTTCCTTCGGGCGTGAACAGCACGATCATGCTAGTCCGGCAATCCACGGGGATGCCCTCGATCACGCGCAACGAGTTCCCTGCAAGCATCGTGGAATCGGGAGCCTTGATGAAATTTCCGAGCATGTATTTTGTCCCGATGTAATCGCTTTCCCAGTACAAGCGTAAGTAATACTCGCTCAAGTCGACTTGCGTGCCATAATTCATGAACTCGATGAAATTTCCATAGACATCGTTGACCAGGCCCCCGGCGATCTCGTTAATGACGACGCCTTGGGTTCCCACCAGAGGGGAGGCCTCGTAGCATACGGTCGTGGTGCTCGATGCGTGGGCGCGGAGATTCCTGGTATCTGAATCCGTGTCGAGCGAAATTCTCGGCTGCAGCGCGTGTTGCTTGCTCTTGAGGAAATATGCGAATGACACGTCGAGATTCTTGATGGTAAAGTGCATACGGTTCGTCACCCAGGCATTGTCTTGCTCATCGATGAACCCGTGCCCGTCCATGGCTGCCATGGCGTCTGATAGCCATTCCATGGTGATCTTGACCTTGAACCTGATGCCTTTGTCAGGATGGTTGCACGAGGGTCCGATGAATTTCCTCGCATCGGCATCCCACGTGGCATCATCTAGCGAATTACTAACAAGAACCTCGTAAGAATTCCACGTGGTGAATATGGTGACTCCAGGGTTTATCTCGACCCATGGGTCAGCAAGCGCGGCGGCGGTCCAATCGTAAAGGAAGCAATCAATGTGATAGCGAACGTTGCTCTTCAAGACGGTTTCGTATGATGATTGCAGATCAGCGGCCGTGCACGCCGGCGTCCCGTAGGTGATTAAATCAATCCACTCCTCGTGGTCGAAGGAAATGACCAGGTCAGACATGCTCTCGATTTCAGCCCATGACCATGGCATGGAGATCGATTGTAAATCGAACGCGATCTCTTGCGACGAGTAGCGGGTGCGTGGCGAGACCTCGGTCGCCTTCACTTCCAGCTCGATCACGTTAACCTCGGCCCTCGCGCTCAGCAAGTCTTGCGTTTGCACGAACCCGAAATTCCCGTCGGTCAAGTCGTAAAATTCGTGCCCGCGGTACGGGCCAGCGACTAAACCGAATTGCTCAGGAACCAGGTAGACGAACCGTAACTTCACCAGGCCGGTGCTCGGCACGAGCGAGGTCATGTCGGTGCCCTCGAAGATTAACTGTAAATGAGCGTTATCAATTTCTTGATAGCTGCCTTCCCCCTCGTTCAAGTCGAGGTCAATCCACGCTCCGTCCTTCTCGATCTCCAGGTGGCGCCGCGACGATAGCGAGGCCGGCAGCCAACCGGCCGTGTACAGTCCTTGGCATGAATACGCGGTCTCACCGATATAATATTCAGGCGCGAGCCACGGCGTGTAATGTCCCCGGTTAAAAACCGCCCCGTTCGTGAACGAGTCATCCAAGACATCCCACCCGCCCGCCGTCCCATAAGCACCCGTGGAGTAATAGGCGAGAATGCGATCATCGATCTTGGCAGAGACGGACAGCGATGAGGGGCGAGGCGACGGGACGGTGATGGTGAACGGTTGCGTTTCCAGCACCTTGTCACCCGATCCATCGAGTTGCACGTCGATGTACGCCTCTTCGATGTACACGTGCATGGCTTCGAGGCTAAAGCCATACCCGGCAGGCCGGGTTTGGAAATCGGGAACTTGATTCCCGCCCGCGTCTTGCACCCATTGCGGTATCGCCACGTAATCCCATTGATACGGGATGCCATCGATCACGCAATCTTGCGGGTATGTCGCTGGCCGCTCCAGCGTCAAGATCACGTTCCCTCCTTGCGAGAGAGCGTTGGAAAATTGGGCACCGGACATGGTATAATCTTGCTCGTGAAGTGCTTCATCCTTGTATGTACTCCACTCGTGCGTCCCTGTCGGGGCATCACCCCATCCCCACTCGCCAGCGCTAGCAATGAACCGGTTTTCACCAAGCTTGGTCGCAAATGGCAAGCTGCCAAAGCTGACGCTGATCGGCACCGAGTACGTGACATGTACGTGCCCGCCGTACAAGTTTTCCATTTCCATGAGGCCTAGAGCCTTGATGTGCAAGGTCACGGTTGCTCCTTGCGAGATCAATAGGGCATCCACGCGCTGGTCCATGCGGAAATTCAGCGAGAAGATCGGGTCGACGCCTGTCGATGTGCGTAGATAATCCCGGGAGTAAACGAACCCGCCCTTGTCCGTGTCTTGGATCTGGTTGATTTCACCGCTGCCCAGCCCGGTTCCAGGTACCATTAACCCGTACTGGTAGATGTTTTGCCCGCTCGCTGGAATGTGGGGAATGTGCACATCGCCGGTCGAATCGACGACATAATCCGGATTTAACAATGGGGGAAGCACTGCCGACACGCTCGGGCCTGCTACCTCGTAAATGAAGAACCGGTTCTCGTAACTCCTCCACGTCGACGAGGTTACTTGAACGGACGTGGTTGCTAAGTTATCATATATGTTATTTGACGAGCCAGACCACCCTGAAAACTGCACCGGGAGGCCATCACCTGCGCTCGGCACAGCTAGACCGTCCGACGCGCAAGTGACATGGTTGCCCGACGCCGTTTGCAGCAACTGGGACGACGTGTATTCATGCTTGACCACATCTGTGGATCCCGTGAAATAATAACCAATGGAGGTCGACGAGGGAGCCGAGAAGTAACTTGTATCCGCCTTCTGGCTGAATCTCGGCGCGTAAGTACCGCTGCCGTCAGGGATATACATGATTTGCGCGGAACCATAACCATGGACAGGTGCGTCGCCGCTCCGGTAGGACTGGGCCGGGTTCTTGCCCCACGTCGCCGCGCTCTGCCCCGGATTCAACTTACCGATCGTCGGTGCCGGTTGGCCTGCCTCGCCGGGCAGCCAGATCTTGAAATCGGACTCCTGGTTTCTATCCGTCGTCGTGTGCCGGTAGATGGAATTGGGCTTGTAATCGATATTATCGAGTTCGCACAGCTCGATCCAGCCGATGTCGTCGAACCAGTCACCAGCACGGAAATTATCGTACCCGAACGTTATCGTGATGTCATGCCACGTCGGGCTGCGAGGCGCGCCAGCGGGCACTGCCCAACCGATCCAATCCTGGAATAAATCTCCCGCATCGAGAATGGTGACCCTTGCCAACTCGGCCGCAGTCAACATCTCTTCCAAGTAGACCTCGATGGTCTTACCTTGGGAAAGGGAATTCGTCTCGGCAAGTATGACGAACGAACCGGGCGGGATGGCCGAGCCAGGAACATCTGGCGGCACCGGGAACGTGTATTCCCGCGGATCGGCGATTAGCGTTGAATGATCAGGGGCATAATGGGATAGTATCGATGGTGTCACCTCGATCGTCATCCCGGCGAGAAACACGGCTTCATCGCCCCAGTTGTAGAGCTCGATGAAGTCGAATCCCGTGCCGGCCTCTGGCGAAGCGAACCCGAACTCGTTGATCACCACGGTGCTCCACGCGTCGTCGGCCGTTATCGCATCCAGCGAGAAAGCATCGGTGCCTTTCATCGCAGAAAACGACGGGATCTCGCTGGTCGCGATGTCAAAGCGCCCGTCGATGCTGGTGACCGTGTTTGTCGATTTCCACGAGCCAGGTTGCAGCGGGATGACGGTCTCGGTTATCCCCGCCTTTAATTGATAATTGGTGACCCCTATGCTCGTCGCGACGACCAGGTCCTCGCCTGGATTTAGATCTTCAGGAAGCCCGAGCCCGACGTCTATGCTTGAAAACATCACAAGATTTCCATAATCCTTGACGATCGAGCTTGTCCACGCGAGCGATCCTACGCCTTCCGTCCAAGCATACGCGATCAAGATACATGTTCCCCGGCCATTCACGACGCTCGCGGCGATCTCGTTTTTGCCGTCGAGATCAAGGTCACCCGCCGCGATCCCTTTCACGGAAAAGCCGGAATCGACGACATGCACGGCCTTGGTCGTCATGTCCATGTAACCGATGGAGTTGCTGGTACCGAACAAGATCGCGTGCCGCGAGTCGCCCGTGAGTGCCAGATCATCGACGTCCAAGCTTGTGATAGAGCCCGTGCCCTCGCTATCCGATACTGGTATCAAGTGATCTGTATCAAGCAAAAAGTCCGTACCGAAGTTCCATAATAAGATTGCTGGTCCCGATCCCGTCGTGCAACCGAAGACGATTTGGCTGCTCGCGGGGTCAAAATCAACGGCGGTGCACGTGACGTAGTCCGGCAGTGCTTTTGCCACGTGCCCGGGAATCGTCTCGCCATAGCCAATAACGTGGAGATATCCATGGTTATCGAGGATTAACAATTCGGTCTTTTCATCGTTATCGATGTCGCCTGTCGTCATGTCGAGGATCGAAAAATCAGCATATTCACCAAGGGCGAACGTGAAGGCAAGCTGGCCTGCCGACGCACGCTGCGCGAACCACGAGCTTCCCACTTTCCTGACCGCGTGCACGCGCAAGGAATAGCGATCCCCCTCCTTGGATAGAGAAACGTACAAGATCTCAAGATTTCCCTGGCCGTCGAAATCGCCCGCGAATCCAGTCATTTTTGCCGAATATAAGTCATTCGACCAATCACTTATTCCCAATGCTGTCGGCACGTACTGGGCTGATGAAATGCGGTCTATCGAGTCCGTATCGAACGTTAACTCGTAAAACATCGTCGGCGAGCTTCCCACCTGCAAAGTCGAAGAAGATCCGAGATAGGTCCAGTCGCCACCCTCGGCCACGGCATACCAGGCGCCGACTTGAATCTCCGTGCCGGGCGCCACGCCACCTCCCTCGATGGATATGGTTCCATCGATGTTCACCGGGCTGCCTATGATCGCCGCGTCTAGCAACGAGGTGGTCACGAGAAGCGTGGGAACGAGAACAACGCGGTCGATGCTCGTCATGTTGGCGTTTCCCATTAGGTCCGTTACGACGATATAATAGCTGCTAGCTATGTATTCGTTGATGGCCAGCACGTAGCACCACGTCGATGATGACCCCTCAGCCGGCATTGCCTGGCCGAGCAGCATTCCACCAGCACCGGGTTGGCCGCGATACATGCACACGCTCGCGATGCCCGATATATCGGCGCATCCGACCATGAATGTCGCGTTTTCGCCAACGATAACCGCATCGCTAGCGGCAGGTGCAACGAACCAGGCGTCGGGGACCTCATTATCGTACACGACATCCCACGACTTAACCGCCTCGCCGGCGGTGCCGTGCACGTGAATCGACAAGGTATAATGGCCAGCTGGTAAGCCGAGCGTGCCGAAATGGATCGTGGTCGACGCGTTCACCAGGGTGTGGGTTGAATACGACCGGGACCATGCGATGCGCGTGCTCGTTCCCGTCCCTATCTCGATCCATGCCTCGGTGATGAGAGAGACAGGATCCGCGCTCGAAAATGACACGACAACCGTGTCCCGGGTCATGATGCTGCCATCGGGTTGCATCGCAGGCGAAAATATCGTGTCAGTGATGGTAGCGGGGCTATTGTCGATGATGATGCGCTGGGTGACTGCCGCCGTCGCGTTGTTCCCCGCGGGGTCTCGCGCGATCAAGGTGATATCATATTCGCCGTCGGGCAGGAGCGCTGCCCCCGTCCACGCCACGAGGCCGTCGCTCCCGATCTGGCCATATTCCGACAAGGATTGAACCGTGCCGTTGATCTGCAAGAAATACGTGACCTGGCCAGAGTTTTCCACGCAACTTGCATTCATGCGAAGGGAACCCGTGTTAATGATCGAGAAGTTCAAGACATTGTTGATCGTGACGAGCTCGGGCGGCAAGTCGTCGACCGTGAAATGGAGGGCGGGGATGTAGGTCGATCGCCACGGCGTCGGGAACGACGTGAGAGCGGGCGAGAGCATGACCCTCGTTTCGAGGACGTACTCGCCGTTCGCCAGTCCCGAAAAGGACGCGATGCACTCCCGGGCATTGCTGGCGTTCGTGAATACCTGGTGCAGCGATGGCGAGCCATTGACGACCGAGGAGAGGGAAAACTGGATGCCTTGCAAATCCGTTTCGCGAACAGCGAGGGAAACGGCCAGCGTGCCATTCTCCGTCCTCACGTAACTATCATTGGCCACGGTGCATGACCATTCGCGGAGTACGATGACCGGCATCGCCGTGATGTTCTGGTTGAATGCCCGGTCGACAGCTCGCAAGTAAATGATGCCCGACGCGAAGAGGGATGAATTCACGAGGGCGTGGTAACTGCCATTCCCGAACAATCGATCGATCAAGCCGCTCGTGTCAGCAGGATCGTATAGCGCGCCGGGTGTCCGGTTCCAAATCTCCACGAAAAGCATGCCGGCGTCGTCCAGCGATTCGTCCAACGCTTCGATTTCCAGTGCCACGAGATCGCCCCACGCGATGGGGGCTCCGAACCCGTTCGTGAACCGTATCAATCGCGGCGCTTCCATATCATTCGTTGTGACGAGCAAGGCGCTGGTGAATGCCGAAGCGTTGCCCCGGTGATCGCTCGCCGTCACGCGGAACTGGTAGAACGGGTACGCGTCGAGGGATGACGTGTTCGCCGACCACACTCCTGCAATGACGTGGGGGGATGTTTGGTTCCACGCCGTCGTGAAGGGCGTCCACGCCGCGTCGTGAATCCACCGGTATTCGAGGTGCAATGTCGATAGATCAATATCGCAATCGAGCGAGTAGATTTCGATGGGAATGGACACCACGGGTTCGCTCTGGTTGAACCAGATCGTGCGGTTCAAAGCTGGACTCGTGCATTGGATGGCGAGCGGGTGGAGATCGACGGTTGTTGCGAGCACGCTCGTCGTCATCTTGTTCCCGGCGGTATCCCTGGCAACAGCATAAAATTGGAAGGGGCCATCGATGGTGGGGGTGAAATAACACGTCCACGGGAGCGCCGGATCGATGGCGCGGGCGATCACTTGCGATGCAGCGGAATCTGGCCCTCGAGCATAGACTTCCACGGTCTCGATCTGCCCGGGCGTCGAGGTCGAGATGTCAAATGCCAACGGGGACATGACAATCCCCTGGCCGTCCGGCGCGTGCCCCGGTGCATAATCCATCGTGATCGACGGCGTGATGGTATCGATGTAGAGCAACACGCTCGCCGTGTCATTGATGACGCCACCCATGGTATCGTTCACTACAAAATCGACGCGGATGAATGTCCATAACTCGACCACACCGAAATGCTCAGGTTCGAGCTGGAACGAGAAGGAATTATTGACGGGCTGGGATGATTCTCCGACGAGGAACCACGATGACACGTTGTCCATCGTGCCATCTGCCGTAAACCCGATGAATACTGCAGCGCTGGCCACGAGCGACGTGCCCGTCCGTGCCTTGACGATCACGTGACCATCAGACGTGGACCCGGGAACTGGTTCGATGATCTCCGGAAACACGTGGATGATCGTGATGTTGCAGAACTGCATAGTATCGTTGAGAACGTGCGTGCCATCGAACAACGTGATGCGTGCCTTGTAAGTGCCCTCGTCCAGGTCATAAATCATCAATACATGGTTGAGCCCGTCGCTCGCGTCATCATCGATATAGGTAACGACGCGGTTAGAACTCCAGCTCTCGGTTTCTCGCACGAACTGGAACACTGCCATCGCCGCGTCGATGCTTCCCGTTTCGATTGAAATATTCGTGTTCCTGGCGAGAATCGTGTCGCTTTGCAGCCCGGAAATGCCCGAAATTAGAGGCGCCGTGTTGTCGATGCGAAGACCAGTTGCCTCCAGCACGTGCTCCGTGTTCCGCAGCCCGACCGAATCTTCCATGTACACGCGCAATGACAAGTTCTCCGTGTCATCGAACTGTAACGTGTCGAACCACGTGGTCCACGTGTTACCAACATGCTGCGTCGAATGGGTGTATAATTCAAACTCGCCATTGTCGATTGCATATTCCAGCCACAAATCCGTCTCGTCACCTTGGCCGCGAACAGTGATCGGGTAGATCCCGTGAAGTACCGGAGAAAGGTTGATGAATTGCGGGCGGCTGGGTAAGTCGATCACGGTGAGCATGTGGTTGCGGATCTCGCACCCCCAACTCACGCCCGGCGTCCACGCGCCGGCCACGTCGATCGACACGGACACGCCTATTTTAAACAAGTTGATGTACCCGCCGTACAGCGGCGCGGGTACGCCGAGGTATGGCGAGATGTCTGCCCACGCGAACCGCGTGGTGTTGATGTTCGCGACAGTGATGTCGAACTCGTCCACGAGGAACGAGACCATCGGCGAGAAACTTCCCCACACGTCGACGTGGAGCTCCAGAAGGACTCGGACCCGTGCCGACTGGTTCCCGAGGGTGTAAAGTGGGAGGAGAGGCGACGTGATGAAAGGCATGAATTCAAGCTCGATCATCGAGTTGGTCTCGGTTCGCAAGGTGCTCGCGTCCAGCGCGGGGCCGATCAGCCGTGCAGCGAAGACTTTCTCGTTCGATGCGGGAACAGCCGATGAATACCCGGCAACGCGCATCGCGATGCTCCCGTCGCTCTCCCCGATCGGTTGCGCCGCAAGCTCGCCGCTCGCCGTGGTCGTGGAGTAAGACCACGCAGACCCGTTGCTCATCATGTCCATGAGTACCCAGGAGGCTCTGGCCAAAGAAATGCCCGCGGCGCGAAGCGATGACAAGTGTATCGCGTAGATGTCTCCCGGCGTGGACCCGGATCCCGATCCTTGCGATGCCACGTCGATGCGGAACTTGAAATGGACGGCGACCACGCCAGCGATACACACCGCTGGCAGCGTCCAGTTCAGCGCGAACCACGCGATCGTCGGGTTGACCCAGCTGTTGAACACGGTGAACGCGATCGACGTGCCATTGGCGCGCTCCAGCTCTATCGTGACGCGTGCATAGATCCCGGCATCGACCACGCCGCCGCGAACGAGCCGGCTGATGCAACCCGTGCCCAGAAATTGCACGTCGACGGGGGAATACGTGTCGTTGTACGACGTGATCTCGTAGACCCACTCGCCCTCGGCCTGCGGGCTCGAGTACCACGATCCCGGCCCGGCTCCTGCCGAGGCGCTCATGCCGATGTAGGTGCTCGCGTCTGTATAGGTCGCGATGATCTCGATGCTCTCCACGCGTGCCTTGACGTATCTCCAGGGGCTCCACATGCTAGAACCTTCCAGGATGATCATGAAATAATACACCCCCGTCGCGTTCGTGATGGCGGGTGTCAAGTCCACGGTCACGACGTGTTGCCCGCGACTCAATTGGGCCTTGTTACCCGTGTACCGAACGATCAATCCCGTCCCGCCTTGCACGGCGATCGAGACATTATACTGGTCAGATGATGCAATACAAGTGTCCATATCGAGTACAACTCTCGCGCGCACGCCTTCAAATTGCCTCCCGGGAACGAGCGGTGCTTGCATCTCGACGCCCATGCCGATCCAGCGATAGCCCGAGCCGGTGAACGAGCCCTTCAAGGCGAGTTCGGCCCACGATCGCTGCACGCCGTTTGACCATTGCACGCGCCAGTTCGCTTCCGCCGTGCTCACCATTCCCGGCGAAGCGCTCAAGAAATCGTGGCTCATCGAGCTAGCATAATCGAAACCGTCCGCGCTACCCAAGCCCCATGTCTGCTGCCCGCTTTTGCGCCAATCCATTTGAATATGATAATTATTGAGGATCCCGGTTCGCGTGCCGTTACCCGATGTTATCGGGGTGTAGATGGCGCCGTGGATGCTATCCGCGGTGGTGCTCGAGCACCACTCCGGCATGTTTGTCACCTCAGTGACTCGCGATCCCGTGAACTGCGACTCGCTCGCGCCCTCGGTGTTCATAACAACCATATCATACCCGTTCCACCCAGAAACGAGACTCGAACTCGCAAACGCAGGATTATGGCGTGCTAGAATTGAGCACGAGTCAAATTCAAGCATTTGCTCGTCCCAAAGATCATGAACCGTCGTGCTCATAGTGTTGATCGTTCCGCCGATACCTATACGGAACTTCATCGGGTTCGTGAAAAGCGGTGCTAGCGGGATGGTCGTTGTCGTCCACGGGATGGCATCCCCGCTGCTGACGTTCACCGCGTATACGATCATGTTTTCATCGTTGAAAACACACGCGTAGATCGAGTATATGGGTGTATCTTTGCCACGCTTGGTGTCGGGAGTTCCGTGGATTTCCCACAATGACCGGTACCGCAACGTGAGGTTCGCCGATGAGGCGTTCTTCCCACTGAACACCAGCCAAGGAGACGAGAAGAGAAATGAAACGTTCGAAAACCACGAGAACGACCCGATATACGCCGTGTGATTGCTGATCCCTGAAAACGGGCGGCCCTCCATAGCGCGCATTGACCAGCCATCCAGGTTGCCGGTGCCGTCCAATGTACCCCAGTTCCAGGATGCCGAGAAGGTGGTTTGATTGGTCAACACGGTGTTCTTGGGTTGCGCTGGAATACCGGAATACACGTAATCGTGATCACCATCAGGGCCTGCGTGTCGCCACGACGCGTAGACTTCATCTTGCGTGACCGTGTCATCATCGGAACTGTTCAAGCATGTAGCATCACCATCGAATTTCGCTCGGCACAAGAATGGAAACGGGGAAATCCTGTTGCGATACTCGACGTGCTGGAAGGTCCCATCGGTGCCCGTGATGACGCTCGCGACCGCTTGGAACCCGGCGATGTCGATGTTGTACCACGACAGGCCTATGACCCGTCGAGCGACCGGGGACTTGTCATCATCGACGAGCGAGCCTGTATAGATCACGCGAAGCGCGCTGCCTTGATTATCATCCATTGAGATCGTGCAGCTCAAGAACGTGCTGGTCGGTTCTTTCGTTATCGTGAACGAGGCCGATCCGACGAGGGCCGTGCGTAGAATGAACCCCCAGAAAGACCACGAAACGATCGCTTTCACGGAGAATCGGCCAGGATAAAACCCGAAATCTCCCGCGATGACAGTTGACCAGTGGTTCTCGCCCTTCTTGATGTTCGATGGTTGCCGGAAGACCTCGTGGTTATGGGCGTCATAATAGATCAACCAGCCGGAACCATAGTTCGCCGTCGATGTGAAGGATACCGTGTAGTTGTCGCCGACGTGGAACGCGGGATCGGATGAAGTCGAGATCCCGCTGAAAGAATATCCGGCGGGATCCACGGAGAAATATGAATCGAGGCTTTGGACGAGTTGCACGCCGAACATGATGCACATGCAAGCACAACCGATCACGAGGGCGCGGCGCTGCCGGGACGTCAAGTGGTTTTTCAGCTCGTAGTGCTTGTTCTCGCGACGCCGCGCCTCTTGCTGCTGCGTATGTGTCTTCGAGCGAGCCTTCCACGGCACCGAGAGAAAGTTCATTGCTTGGAGCTGGTGGATCGCGACTTCCAGTGCCGTGCGGTCGATGGCGCGCTTCGCGTGTCGCTCGAATGCCGCGTGGAACGCACCGAACGACCCGTACTTCATGGTACTGCTCCTCTCCGCGAACTTCAATACCGATTCTTGAAACACCGTCAACCGGGGGACTTTATCTGGTTCCTCCTCGACCGGGGTCTCCTTCTTTCTCGGCCCGATCCATGGCACCTCGATCAAGCCGCGTGAATGCAAGATTTCCAGGATTTGCTTTAAAGCGGGAACCGATATTGCATCGGCGCCCCACTGTTTCGTGTAATGCTCGTGATATGCTTCGATCGTGGTGAACGACGCGATGAGCGACTGTGATCGCTCGAAGACGAGGTTCTGCTCGACCGTGAACCCGCGGTCGATGGCGCGTTTTTGCTCCAGGCCTTCCACCTCGTTCAAGGCGTGCCATACCCGGGCTTGCTCATCGACGTGTCGCTCGTGGTCTACCTTGGAACGACGCATTGCTTTGCGCCGCGACTTTATTGCCTGCTTCGCTGCTTTCGCGCAATAGGATCGCCGCTTCGCCCAGGCTGACCATTTCCGACACCATGGCAGTACCCGCCGGTCGAAGAGTCTCCGCAAGAATCCGTGACCGCTCCGGATCCACCGGCTTCGCCACATGTCAATGGTGTTGCGCGCGAGCACCGCGCGGCAGCGTGTCCGGCAGGCTGCCCGCTGCGTGGTCGACCGCCTGGCACGCGCTCCGAAATAGACCATTCGACGGGCAACCGCGCTCGAAAGCGAGCTCCAGTTGCACGCGATCCATCGCTTCCATCTGGCGGAGAGCGGGATCAAGGGAATCGTCGGACGAGACCGCACGTGCAAGGCAGCATGGATTGCCCTTTGTCGTGATAGTAAGTTGAGAGTGCTTTTCACGCGCTGCGAGAGCGAGGTGCACCGGCGACGGGCTATAGCGTGTGCCGTGGCCCGCCGTGCCGCTTGTGCTGCTGACCAGCGCGCGATGATTGCTCGGTTTTGTTTCGATCGAAGCGCCGCGGCTTGTTTGAATGTTGCGATACGACGCTTCGCCAACTTGAGATTGACAGCCCAGTCGTGCGCTCGTGCATGCCACGACCGCTGGAGTAAGGTAATTGTTTCATAACGGTGCACAGCTCGCATCGCCGCGCGTCGTGCCACTCTCGCTTGCCATTCTCGCAATTTCTCGCCGCGAGTGCGGGCTAGCTGGCAGGAAATCAAGGCGAAGTGTTGTTTCCAACCGTGAAGTGCCCGGGAAAGCATGGCCTTGGCGGGATAGGTTACGCGCCGCCGTCGAGACGCGGTAGTGATCATCCGGTGCTGGCGGAGGAATAGCGTGAATGGACGCACGACGCGAGCTTGCCAGTGCTGCCGGAATGGCCAGGCGACGGTCCTGCGCAAATATTGGATGGTGGTGTATCTTGTAGGAACCACGATCTCGAACAAACCGGCGAGGCTGTCCGTAGCCGCGTCGCGCTTGAGGGGGCGATACCTGCGCGGGTGATAGAGTAAAGCGCATTCCCGCTTCTTGCCGTCCCGTTTCGTCATTATGCCGAGCTGCTCCGCGTCGACCGGACGGTTGAGCAGCAAGGACAAGTCACCATTGTCGAGCGAAATTGCCCTCGTGGTCTTGGCAAGGTACAGTGGGGAGTTAACGCTGCACACCGTCGGGCTCTTGCACGATGCAGATCCTCGTGCCCAATGCTGCAGCACGAATATCAAGGTGTTGCAAGTATCTTGCTGCTCCACGTCCATGCGGGCGCGGCGCACGTGGCAAATCCGGTATCGGACGATGCTGGCCAGCACCGGCAGCGGAGCCGCCACGAGCACCAGTTCAAGCTTGCCCGCGATGCAAGCGATGGTTGAGAGGGCACAAGCGGTAATCCACGCGCAACCTTCCGTGATTAGCATAATAACTTGTGAGGAATTCAGCGACCCCCGGGGATTCGACCGCGCGCTGCCCGGGGTGATGTGCCGGGTAGCAAGGATGGCGGGGCACGGGTTGGTCATGCCGGCCAGAAACGCGGCGCGGCGGAATGCAGCTTGCTTCTTCTGCAGCCGCACGGCGGCCCATCGCTCGTCGAGCGAGCCGCGTGCCATCGTGCCGAGTAAACCTTGCACGGTCGCTTCGACCGGTGCCCGCGCGATGGTGAACGCCGCGTGGGCATCCATCAAGCGCTTAGCCTTACGGCACGCGACATAAAACGTCATAGTCGCCATGCCAATAAGCCCCGGCCATAGGCTGCCGGTCATAACGGCAAGGATCGATATCACGCACCAAACTATCCCGGCCATCGCCCACGCCGAGCGTAGAAAATCCACTCTGGTTTTTCCTGGATGCCTTGCGGGGACTTTCCGGAAAATCACGTGTTCCCGGGCATGGCATGCGACCACATGGTCCGCACGTTCCTTCGCGCGTAATACTTGTACCGTCATCGAATCGTCCGAGATTCGGCTTATGTCGATCGATCGTGGTGGACGAAGTTTAGAGCCTGGGTGTGGCCGATCTTGCCGGTGGTCGAAGCATTTTCGATCGAGTCACTGAGAGCTCGTCTTGTCCTCTTGGTTATTTCGAGAAATCCGTCGAGGGACGGCACGAACCGGGCGCCGTGCGTTCCGAACGGGCAAAAGTAACCTCACCCTATGCCTATCGCATCACGTCTTCTCGTGTATTCCTTTATCGGAACAATGAGTATATAAAGCTATAAGATGGTAATATCCTTACAATTGATTCTTACAATCAATGATCAACTAACGTACCTCTTAGTCACGAGGCAAGGAGCATGAACGCGTGGGTACTGTACAGCACGAACCAGCACGACGTTGAAACAGCGGCACGTCTGCTGAAAAAAGCGCTGGAACCGGAATACAAGGTAAAGATTGAATTAATGAATGCGAAAAGCACGGAGCCGGAAATTTTCATCACGAAAGACACGGGCATCGTGGTCATCGGGGCGCCCTTCATGGGCCGCAACTGGGGCAGGGGTGCCGCGAAATACTTGAAAAAAATCAACGACGCTGCGAAAAAAGAGGCATGGACTGGCGTCGTGGGGATCTATGTCGTGCGACCTCCGGAATTAAATGCCGGGCTACTCAAGGATAGCATCGAGAAGCAGGCAAGGAAGCTTGACATCTTCCCGCACGTGTGCCGGCCGGTCCTCGACTTGCTGCTCAAACCGCTCGAAAAAAAGGGGTCCAAGAGCGACACGCCCGTGGACATCGACACGCTAGACGGCCAAGCAAGCGGGAAGATAACATCGTATGCTAAGGAATTGAAGGCGTTTGCCAAGGAGATATTGCAAGAGGACGAGCAGCACAAAGGTGAACTCAAGAAAAAATGAGCGTAAGCAAAGGTATCGGGAGGTACTTACCCAATTGCACCTACCGTGCCATTCAAATATGTTTGTAGAATTAGAATAGCATTATTGCCATTTTTGTTTATATAGAATCTCTTTTAGGGTAGGGTATGAAATCTCATCATCGTATCGCGGTGGGAATGGCCTTGGCTTTCCTAACAATAGCTTCAGCTTCTACTATGCTGTGTCAAATATCGGCATATGCCGGGTCAGTTGGAACATTGGCCTGGAAGACTTCATTTTTCTATGGTGCGCCGGGTGCTCCGAGTGCCGGCGACGTGGATAACGATAGCATGACCGAGATCATCGTGATCGAGCATGAAGAAGTCACTTGCGTGCGAGGATTCGATGGTAATATCAAATGGCAAAGATCGATTTCTCCGAATTTAATATCGGAATCAGTATTGAAGAATGTTACCAAGGATGCAGGCTTGGAAATCATCGTCACGGGAACTACCGGGTACTTGTATCGCCTATCCGGGATGAATGGAACCATTCTCAATTCAACGCGAGTAGCTGACAGCCTCCGAACCTCCCCAGCTATTGGAGACATCGACGGCGATGGAGTGGATGATGCGGTCGTTGCGACCACGAATGGAACAATTATGGCCATGAAATGCGAAGATTGGTCGCTCTTGTGGCGAAGACAAATTGTGATGAACGCTACAACAAGTCCGATCATCGGAAATGTCGTATCGAACCGATCAAGGGACGTCGTCTGTTTCTTTTCAAACGGAATACTCGCTTGCTTGAACGGATCCACCGGAGATATCGTTTGGGAATTTGATACGCACGAGATCGAACAATCCATTCCTGTCTTGTTCGACGGGGATCATGATGGTGCACAAGAAGTCTATTTTGGTTCAAGAAATGGGTACGTGTATTGCATCGAGGGGGAAAACGGCGTGCTGAAACAGCGGCACACAAAAAATAATTATTATTCCATCTATCAAGAAACGGCTCAACCCATGGTTTGCGACATAAATAATGACAAGAACATGGAAATCGTATATTGTTCGAGCTCCGAGAGGATCCTCATTTTTTCTGCCGACGATCTTACTTTGCTTCAAGAATTTAGTTATGATCCAAATTCTTATTATATTATAGCCACGGCGAATATTGCCCTTGCAGATGTCGATGGGGATGGTGACACGGAAATCTTGCTTCCCGCGCACCGGTGGTATTCCATATATCGCCTTTATGTTTATTCGCATGATGGCACGCTAGAATGGGTATATCAGACAGCGCAGGAAATCAACAAAGCCCCTCTGACTGCGGATGTCGATGGTGATGGCTGTTCGGAAATCGTGTTATGTGATAAACAGCCAGATTTATACTGCTTGAAGGGGGCTGGCACCAAGATCCAGAGCAGAGCCATCATTCCGTGTTTCAAGGGAAATGCATGGCACACGGCCAATTATCTCGATGATAACATGGACTCTTGCCCAGATGATCTCGGATTATCGACAGACTTGGCAGGGGACGAGGACGGGGATGGTTTGCTTGACGTGACTGAAATCTTGATTTTGTTTACGGATTATAATAAACCGGATACTGATGATGATGGTCTTCTCGATGGGGAAGAGATATTCCATTATTTCACGTCGCCACTTTTATCGGACTCGGACGGGGATCTCCTCAATGATGGTGATGAAGTCTCGGCTGGAACGAATCCCCTCGATAATGATACCGACGATGACGGACTCTGGGATGGCGATGAAGTACACAATATCCGGTCTGATCCATTTTCCCCGGACACGGATGGTGATGGCTTGACAGATTTCCAAGAGCACGAGATTTACGAGACGAATGCATCGGATCCAGACACGGATCACGATGGCTTTTCCGACAGGTTCGAGATTGATTGGATGACTGACCCCACCGATCCCGCGAGCAATCCCGCCCCCGCGATAACAGCCTTGCTAATCATCGCAATTGTGACCGCTATCACGATCCCGTGTTTGATCTTGGCCGCTCATCGGGCAACGATAAAACAAGCAAGGGAGACGCGTGAGAAACAACTGGACATCATAAGGAGGAAAGTCGAGACCATCGTCACGGATTTGTCAGCGCGGCACGAGAATCGCGTGCGTATTCAAACCATCCGGAAAATTGCACGTTTTTCACCTATAGTATCTGATGCTGACATCGCCGATGCCCTGGATATTCTGGTTAATCGCGGTATCTTGATTAAGGATGCGACAAGTGCGATCCCTGACTACCTCTTCAAGGCAAAGCTAGGCGAGGAGGAAAATAAAAACACTGCGATGGAATACAGCACGCCGTCGAGCTTCACGGTGCCAAAATCCGCTGCAGCAAAGCGGGCGACCCTCGCGGCACAACCTGCTGTAAAAGAACCCGCGATCAAGTACGAACCAAAGACCCCCGCGCCATCTCCTTATGTTCGAAACAAGGACCCGTCAAAGTACGCCCCGAAGCCCACGGACTCGGGCACGATCATCAACCGCACCATCTTGAAGGAGTACATCGAGCGCATGCGAAAGGACGGCGTGAAAGAACTGCATTACCTCAAGATCAAGAACGACCTCAACATCATCTCGCAGAACAAGAGCAGCAAGCTGTACCGGTTGCTGCAAGATCTCGTGTCAGACAACCTGCTCGTGCGGAAGGGGTCGAATTACATCATCGTGGGATGAAGTTTATGGAATTTGCCTTGTTAGATGGAAAGCGCGTGCGTGCCTCTGCTAACACGATCCGGGGCCTGGATTACAAGTGCCCGTATGTTTATTGTAAGTCGCCTGGATTGGGCGTTAGGATAGGCAACAAGAAACGACCCCATTTCTATCACTTAAGCGGGAAACCTGAATGTGATTCACTCTCTGAAGGAATGACTGAAGCCCATTTCGCTATGAGAGACACGATGTAAACCTTCTTACGAATTCCCGATGAGTATCGCGAATACGACATGATTGAGGGCGTGCGCCCGGACCTGGTGTATCTCAAGGATGGCCTGAGATACGCCTTGGAAGTGCAACACTCGTCGATCTCACCTAATGAGAGAGATCGCCGGGATCAAATTTATCGGGAAAACAGCTTCACACCCATGTGGATCTTTCACAAGGAGGAACGAGAGAATAAGGCAATCCACGAGAGAGGGAGATACGGCTGCATTCGAAACAGGAAAGACCTTGAATGGAATCAGTTTGTCAAACTCAAGGATGCCGAATGGTTTGATTTCCCATCGATATTGTACTTGTCCTTTGAGAAAGGTGTCAAGTGGGCGGGTAAAAATGAGACCCGGCAAATTACCGGGCCGTGCTTGCAGCTTCTCCGATGTAAAGCTGGTCCCGAACCTCCTTTTTGCGAGATAATCGAATGGGAGGATATTTTCGAGACCGATCGATTATTAATGATCCTGGCAGAACGCAAGAATAAGTCAGAAAAAGAAGATGATGGATAGAGGCAAGCGGGGCGATCTCGTGCGCACGAACGGGCACTACCTGATCACACATTGATTTCAAATATTTCATGGACAATAGTATTACCTTGGTGAAACATCGTGAACCAGACGGAAGGGTTGGTCATAGGGCTCGTAGCGCAATCGAAACGCATCTCGCTCCGCCGGGCATTAGTATTCTCGTTAATCACGATTTCCGCAGCGTGTCTTCCGATTTTTGCACCGCAGCGTCCCGGCACCTCGTCATACGAGCGATCGATGAATCCAAACCCATGGCTAATAGAGAATATGAGAGGAGCGATAAAAGGGTTAACAAACGAGATGATATCATGGCAAAAAATAATATAGAATACGAAAAGGCTCAAAAAACGACTATACATGATCAAGGTTATGATGAAAACTGGTTGAAGGATAAAATCTGTGAAGACCCTTCTATCCTCGGTTTGGGGAACCTGACAAAACTAGACAAAGAGCGGCGCCAATCTAGCGGTGGTAAACTTGATCTTTTGTTCCAGGACCAAGAAATGAATGTCATTTACGAAGTTGAAGTACAATTAGGAAAGACGGATGAGAGCCATATCATCAGAACAATAGAATACTGGGATAACGAGAAACGAAAGAATCCGACTTACGACCACAGGGCAGTAATCATCGCCGAAGAAATTACCAACCGGTTTTTCAATGTAATCATGCTCTTTAACCGTGCAATACCCATCATAGCTATCCAGCTAAACACATTAATTGTAAATAACAAAATGACTCTCGATTTCCAGAAAGTGCTAGATATTACAGAAGCCCCTGAAAACGAGATAGACAGCGATGATCTTGAACCATGTGGGAAATCTTTCTGGGATGATGACGATTCGTTCAAGGATTCTCTATTAGTCTGTGAAAAAATGAAGACTCTTGTTAGTACCCTTACTCAAGACTTGTTTATCACTAAAAATAAGAACCATTTTGCATTAGGGACATCCAAACGCAATTTTTTGTGGTGTACTCCACGCAAATCGAAAAAATGTTTTTTCGAACAGTTGATATTAGATAGTAATGTAGACCAAGTGAAACAACTCTTTGAAAGCGTCGAAATATCCCCGAACTATAAAAAATCTAAAGGGAACTATATCGTTCTTGCATATGCAATAACCGAACAATCCCTTACCGAATACGAGAAAATGTTCAAAGATTTGATCAATATCACGTTAACATTCTTGACTTGACGGGGAAAGAATTTCTTTGAAATCTTGCTCTGGAAGCATCTGAAAGCTCTTCAATGCTGAAGCAGCCACGCGACGACCCGCTCCACCTCGCGATCAGCCTCTATCATCTTATCGAGATTGATGGGAAACGGTTCCAAACTTGTCTCGGAATAGTGCGATGATTAGGATTTGAAGTAAAGAATCAAATAATACATAAAATCATCCGGAAGTGCTTCACCAACCGCTTCTCTCCCCAACCGTTGCCAAATGTTTTGTAAAGTACTCATTTCTTATCTATCTGTGAAATTACTATATCGCCCAGCGCCACCATGGTGAACCGCCGCAGCTGGCCGATGAAATGCTCGTAGGCGGCGATGGCCCCGTCCTTGTCGCCGACGCGCAGCACCATGCCGATGAAGTCGTCGTTGATGACCAGTAGCCCCGGCATCGCCACGGCTGGCACGAACACGCGCTCGGCAGGCACGTACCCGTGGTTTTTCTCGATCGCCTCGCCGCTCATTGCTTTTCCCCTCCCCGCGGTCGCAGCCGCCGCTTGAGCCACACTTCCCACGCGCCGATCCGCGGTCCCGCGCCCCGCTCGGTTTTCATGGCCGCCACGACCTCGAATCCCATTTTGAAATGCCCGGCGAGCGCATCGATCGGCGTCTTGCCGGGTACATCTTCCCATTTACCCGTATCCTCGTCGAGCAGCATGAATGCTGGTCTGCCGTCGTCACCAGCCACGCCGCGGATCGCCACGACCACGTGTTCCGCCTCCCCCGCTTCCGCCGCGGGCATTTCACGCGCCCCCGTGCCGGGTGCCGCCCTGCCCTTGCCGAGCATCGCCGTCCACGCCGCCATGTCGCCTTCCAGTGCCCGCGCCACGGTATACGCCGATGTATCGAACCGCTCTTGCAGGTCCACATACCTCAAGGTCGGGTCGTCCTCGACCGCCTTGCAGATGGCCACCCGCAGCTCGATCTCGCTGCGCCGCAATTTTCGCATCTAGATATAACCTCCTTGCCCAAAACTATCGTCGAACAAATACTTAAACCTTGCCTCGGTATACAGATATTGCATCGGGTATCGAGAGGTATTATATCAACTTTGGAGCTATTGCTACGATCTTGTGATGGATTATCCGCGGGTTTTATCGACTTTACTCGGCATTATAAAGAATTGACGCGGGATCGGTTCGAAGTCGCGATGAGCTGCCAGTTCGATTTACCGAGTATGCTCAATATCATCGAATTTATGAAAAATGATTTTATAGTGACACGAAGCATCAGTGGATAGAGACACATGAGCGATGAAGATCTTCGTTTGGCCGAGCTGCGAAGCGCGTTAAGCCGTTTCGATCTAGACTTACGCAGATTCGTAAAAACGGTTGTTGAATCGATAGACAAGGAATGGTTCAAGAAAAAGGAACCTCAAAATCCAGTGCTTGCTAAGCTCAGGAACGATACAAGGGCACGGTATGAAAGCACGAAAGAGAAAATGGAAAAGTTAAGTGAACGATGCAGCGATGACATGTTCGATTATCTGGAATTCTCTGATTACAAGACAATCATCATCGAATTATGGGCGACGAAAAACAAGAAGATATTCGCTAATTTCTTGCCTAAACAAGAAACCGTGATTGATCATCTCGATTACCTAGAGATTCATCGCAATGCGATATCTCATAACAGGGAGACGCTCGATGACGACATCGCAGAAAAGTTCAAAGTCTATATAAAGGACTTTAATAAGTGGATGGCCAAAGCGATCAAATTGGCAAGAAACGAAGCCGATAACTCGGTTATAAGGAAAATAAGTATTCCTTCGAGCCCCGAAAGCGCGAAGGAAAGTACGAGCTCGGTATTTAGTTTAACACTGAAAAAATTACGGAATCTGCTCGATATGAATAGAGCTGGGTTAGAGATAGAATCGGAGGAGATGCTTCAAGTATACTTAAAGCCTAGCGTGAAAAAAGTCGACGTGGATGAGTTATATAGCCTTTTGGGCATGAAAGTGAATTCAAATCAATCGATAAAATTCGCTCAACCAACTAATAACGATGATGATGATGAACCCCGGCTCATCATTCTAGGCTGCGAGATGCTGGCTATCGATGCAATTGAAATCATCGCAAAGAATTATTGTGTGACAGGTGTATTTCTGAACGGTTTAGACACGAATTATAACCTTGCTTATGAGCTCTTGTATCGTGGTTACACGGATTTTCCAGTCTCGATCTATTTTAAAAAACCCATTGATATGGCGATGGGCAAGGAATTGAAATCAATGCTTGACGAATGTTATAACCCAGACGATGGCTACCCCACGATTTATCCTGGCGATGAAGGTGATGATTATGAACTCGAGGAATGGCAAGAATCGACCATATTTCCTCTACATGTAATTAGTACACGCGATGAGCCAGTGGACATGTTCGACCATGAATTGGCGGATATCGATGATATCGCTGCTATCAAATCGGTTCATTATTGCGTGTTCCTAAAGATCGAGGAGGAGCCATCAAGAACGATCTGGAATATCAAGAACGAATATCTCGTCCCTCAACTGCGGATGCTGAAAGGGCATTTGGGGCATGTAAACTCGTGCGCTTTCTCACCTGATGGTAAAACGATCCTCTCAGGGTCCGAAGATAAAACGATGATCTTGTGGGAAACCCGGACAGGAAAGAAGTTGCGAACGTTTGTTGGGCATTCGGACGAGGTGACCACGGTCGCGTTTTCCCCGGACGGCAAGATAGTCGCCTCGGGATCGGCAGATAGAACGATGATCTTGTGGGATAACCAGACGGGCAAGAAATTACGAACGCTGGCAGGGCATACCGACGTGGTTTTCATGTGCATATTCTCACCAGATGGGGCGACGATCGCCTCGGCATCCTGGGACAAGACGGTGAAACTATGGGACGTTCGTTCGGGCAAGGAGTTACGCACGCTGGCGGGGCACTCGGGCGAGGTGAACGCATGTGATTTTTCTCCAAACGGGACCATGATCCTCTCGGGGGCGATTGATAGTACCTTGAAACTTTGGGATACGAGTACGGGAAAGGAGTTGAGTTCATTGCGGGGTCACAAAGGCTCGATTATTGACTGTGCTTTCTCTATCGATGGCAAGGCAATCATCTCAGGATCAGCAGATGATACACTTATCCTATGGGAAACCCAGACGGGCAAGCCGATACGCAAGTTCGAGGGCTCTCCAGGTGGACTAACCGCGTGTGCAATATCACCAGATGGCGCGATGATCGCCTCCGCATCACGGGACACCACGGTGAGGATATGGGGCACTCGACTTGGCAAGGAATTACAAACACTGGTCGGGCACTCGGATTGGGTACTAGATTGCGCCTTTTCTCCAGATGGGATAACAGTAGCCTCGGCATCGGCTGATACGACGGTGAAACTATGGGACGTGAGCTCGATTCGCAATTCCCGGGATGAATTTGAGGATGGTACCCCATATTATGGGAATGTAAAGGAACCATAGCAACATCGTAACGATTAAGATGGTATACTCGACGCTCGTGTCGACGATGCCGTTTTTCACGTAAGCGCAGAAAAAAGCTCGAACTTATTAATATCTTCAAAGCTCACTGCTTGTACGATCATCTTGAATTTTCACAGTATAAAGAGCTTATATTTATTTTAGGGACATCGAAATCGGGGAAGCCATGGTTTTCCACTTATCTTCAAGATAAGAATTGGGTCGATGTTACCCTCGATTATATAAACATTCAACGAAACGCAATATTAGCACATGATCGGGCGAGGGAACTTGATGATTCCACAACCAGGAAAACCCGATTATATATTGAGGATTTCTGTCATAGAACTGGGATTTAGGAAAGTTAGAACCATAGCAATCGAAATTGGCACGACAAAGATCCATTCATTAAGAGAAATCTGAAAGAGGCCCAATTGGATACTATATTTGATTCAGCACCATCATAAGTATTTCTATTTCAAGAATAAGCGGTTGGTTCTCATCCTATTCCCACGTGGCACGGGCAGCGTTTTAATCTATTTCTAGTTCAAGAATAAGTAACGAATCGGAGCTCGTGCGGAAGATCATCAGGGACGTTTTAATCTATTTCTAGTTCAAGAATAAGCCTTGAGCCTTTTCCGACTTCTCCTTGAGTGCACGGGTTTTAATCTATTTCTAGTTCAAGAATAAGCCAGGCGTCGTGCTCCAGCCCGTTATTGCTCTCCGCCGTTTTAATCTATTTCTAGTTCAAGAATAAGGCTGGTGGCGGCTGGTCTAGGCGTCGGTGGTTACCGGTTTTAATCTATTTCTAGTTCAAGAATAAGTGACAGGAGCGGAGAACGTGAGCGCCGCGATAGACGCGTTTTAATCTATTTCTAGTTCAAGAATAAGATAGATACATTGCACGAACGACTATTTGAGTTTTTGTTTTAATCTATTTCTAGTTCAAGAATAAGCTTCCTGGAAGAGATCGTGATCATCCATGGCAAATTCGGTTTTAATCTATTTCTAGTTCAAGAATAAGTCGATGACCGAGTTGTAATGGAACGAGTTCACGACGGTTTTAATCTATTTCTAGTTCAAGAATAAGGTCCTGGTCGATCCATTTTTGATCGACGCGCACCTTGGTTTTAATCTATTTCTAGTTCAAGAATAAGAATACCAGAATATTCGGTTAGGTAATGCTAAGTATCGTTTTAATCTATTTCTAGTTCAAGAATAAGTTATAGATGAACGACTGGAACCGCACGGCATCTTGTTTGTTTTAATCTATTTCTAGTTCAAGAATAAGGCATCGACATCAACAAGCACTGCCGGCGGTACTACCCGTTTTAATCTATTTCTAGTTCAAGAATAAGGGATAGTTAGATCTTGATACCAAGGTTTCGCGACGCGATCCACGATCCCGTTTTTTCTCGCACGGGTCAAACAGATCGCCTTTATAAATGTGGATTCGGCGTGGGTTATTTTCAATTGCTCGATGATGTGAAAATGTACCGTTACATGGTTGTGATTTGAATAAGATAAAGTTTACCCGATGATGAGCTGCATTCGCCCCTTGATGGTGGTGTTGCCCGAATCATCGATTAATTGCAATTCCCGCAGTCGTTTCTTGTACCGGTGAATCGCGACAGGCTCGTAATGCTCTCCCGAAGGGGTTGGTCCGCTTGCCAGGAATCCCGCCAAGGAAAAGTGCTTCTTGCGCCTCGTGCCGGGTTCAACACTGATCGGGCTCAGCTCAAGGAATCGCGAATTATACTGATCTATGTCTCGCAGGAACGTGAGAAGCTTGGAATCGACCGGTTTCACGTCGATGCCCGGAATTTCCATGGGGACATCGTTTTCTTCGAATAAATAGACGATTCTCGCGTCGAACCGGAATTTAGCGGCAGACATGGCGTGCGCGTAGAAAAGAAGGTAGGAGATGATCTTATGCCCGGCGGTGAGATCCGTGATTATGTGGTTATTTTTTTCTTGATCATAGATGCGGGCGATGGTCTCGAACGAGGAGAGAAACTCTCGCTCGTCGATACGGACATGGAACACCGCGACGCTGTGGTCGAGGGTTTTGATGTTCTGCTCGATTTCTCTGGTGATGCGTGCAGCGATCGCCTCATATTCATCGGTGTTGTATTTCGAGTACACGATGTAGATGCGCTGCAATGCATAATGTTGTGCATAGATGAACACGGATCGCGCGTGGCTTCCCATACCGCAGATGAGCGTGACTGGAATTGGATCTAGCATCATGGCGAATCAGCTCCCTGATTCTTCGTTTCCCTTCCTTCGACCATCGATTTCAAGAGCAGCGCGTCTTTCCCGAAAGTGATGCTGTATTCCATTTCGTTGCCGGAAGGGAATTTCGCGATAAGGGGATAGACCGCGAAGGGGAAAAGGTACCCGAATTGCATGCCATTCGGGATCACGTACCCGATGATCGGTTGCCGGAGCCGGTTGGCGAGCTGTCGCGGGACTTGGCAGTCAGTTTTCAACTCCAGCCCGCGCTCGAAGAACACGAGCTTGTATAAATAGCGTTTAACCCCCAATGTTTGGTCGATGCCCTTTTCGAAGATGGCAAGGGTCATGCTGCCACTTGCACGAAAATCGACCATAAACTTGATGGCCGCGGGCTTAGCGAGCATGTTATTGATCGAGATCCTAGTATATCCTTGCCAGTCATCGATGATGCTGAAGTCGAAATACCGCATCACGTGGAAAATATCGTAGGAAAATGTCTGGGAACCGAGCAATTCACCCGGGTCTTCAATGTCACACGATGGAAGATCGATGGAGGAAGACCGGAAGCTTCCACGCAGGTCCTCGAAAAGTTGCGTGATGTACCGGATGTACCGCTCCACGTCGGTGCGGAACGCGCCAAACAAGCCCTTAAACAGGCCATTGTCCTCGAAGATTAGCTTCGGGTCAACGGGCAATCCCTTGGTTTCCAGCGCATCGATCGAGTCGACCTTGTCATTCACCAACGATTCGATCATACAAGCTTGAGCGGCACCCTTTTCCTTTCCCATGCTGCTCACTTGCCCCAGCCACGCCTTGTCGAACACGCTCGAGGCATCGATATCCGGGTCGTGATACAGGTACGATCGATCGGTGATCGCGTGATACAAGAACGCACGCTGGTATTTTTCATCGAGTTTATCGAGCCGTCGCTTCCCGGCGATTTTCGAGTAACCGTATAGCACGTGCAAGCGGAAGGATGCTTTGTCGTCCTTGCCATGCCCATGAACGCGCGCCAGCATCTCTTCCCACGCGACATAAAGTGGCTCCTTTTGCGCGTCCCGCTTCCCACGCCACGGCTCCATGAGATCGTGGGAGCGTACGGCGTCGATGAAGATCCTTCCCATGAAATACCCGTATTGGCGGAAGAACGTGGAATGAAATGGCTTCTGGGGAAAGAAAGGCTCGATGGCGCACAGTATTTCTGGTCTCGTTTTTCCAGCGACGAGGCTTGGCTTGCCGACTGCTTCCTTGCATGCCTGGTAAAGACCACGGGGCAAGAATATGTGGACATCTGACGGGATGTCGGTCATGCTTTTCCCGAGCACGCGGCCTGCTCGCCCGAGACGCTGCACGAGCTCGTCGAACGACCGAAAATCGATGAACAAGAAATCGATGTTCTGGCGGCCGGCGCTTGTTTTTCTCGTGAAGTTGAACCCGATATCCACGGTGCTCGTGGCGAAGATGCACCTCGCTTCCTGCGCTTCCCTTCTATCGGCGGCCGTGATCGTGCCCGTGATGCGCTTGAACGAGTACCGCGCTCCGCGGGTCATGTTCTGGTCATGGAAGATCTCGGTCACGTGATGCAGCGAGTTGGCGATGACGGCGCCGTATTTTCCAGCATCGAGATATAGCTCGATGATGGCATCGATTGCAGCCTTCCTCATAACCACCGAAATAGGTTCTTTTGCATCCCGCTCGTGAACGTGCAAGGCGACCGGCGAGAGAAACGGTATATTCTCCTCAACAGGCAGTGATGGAATCGTGAAATCGTTGATCTCGATTCCCTTCATCCCGATATCGTCGCGCAGCACGCGCATGATGTGCTCGTTCGGCGTCGCCGATAGCAAGCAGAATTTCACGTCGCCGGCGCCATCCATCATGTGCCCCGATACTTTCCACCAGGTCGCCATCGTGAAAAACGTGGTGAGCTGGAACAAGTCGTAATAGTGGAACTCGTCGAAGATGAGGTATTTCACGTTCTTTAGCAAGTCGACGTGCAAGTTCTTCTTCTCGTTGGAATAATACACATCGAAGATCACGTGATACAAGATATCCGGGTTGATGACGAGGATGTAGTTCCGCGCCTCGTAAACAACGTCTTGACTTGCTTTCCCGAGCTCGTCTCGTATATATTTCGTGATGATCTCATTTCGCGCGACGGGATTGGAAAGCAATGTGGCCAGAACCATACCGTTCCGGTGCTTCACCCCGGTTTCCACGTGGAGCAGGTGCCCAAGATCTTGCAAGTGCTTGGATGTGACGGGGAATGCGATGAATTCGTCCCGCAAGTGCTCGTCATCCAGGAAATCTATCACGTCGTTGATGACTTGCGTGGCCAAGCAATTGACCGGAGCCACGTAAAGCACGCAATAAAACATTTTTCCAGCGTACTTGCTTGCCAGGGTTTTCAGATACCCTAGCGCGGCTCGTGTCTTGCCAGATCCGGTGGAATTATCGTTGATCACGACGTCATTGTTCGTCAATGCCGCGGTCGTCGCCTTCTGGTGCACGAGCTCGAGCCAGCCCGCGTCTTTCGCATCCGAAGAGCGCGGCGCGCTGGGTACGGCCCGGATCGACATGGGTGGGAGCGCGATCGTGAACTCGTCCATGAGTGATCTTGCAAGAATCCTATATTTAACTTTGTTGTTGATATCACTGGCGCGGAAAAGTTACAATTGCCTGTAATGTTTTCATAATTCTGTATTGGGGCGGCAATCTTATATAGCGGTTTTAGCCTTGATTCACCCATGAGCGAGAAAAAAGCATCGCACGACGGAACTTTGCAGATAGACAAGATTGAGCCCGTGTTCGACTTCTCGTTTGCTGGCACGATCGAATCGCGCTCGAGATACGAGGAAAAAATCAAGCTCTTGAATCTCGTCATCGAGCATTCCCGTGCCCGGTATTCGCAAATCATCCAATTCGGTGCAAAGACGGGCGAGACGTATTTTGAACACGCGATCAAAGGTATTCACACGATCGTGCAGCTCGCAGACCTCATCTTTTCCCCATTGCCGTCCGCGGACGAGGCGTCGCTTGAACGGCTGATCATCACGTGCCTTGCGTATCTGGTCCACGACATGAACAAGTTCCCGTGGAACAAGGGCAAGGGAAAGGAAACCTATTTTTCTGACACAGCGATCATCGAGGAGCTTCGCGCTGTCAACGCCGCGTCGGATAATGCCATCGATGCCATGTTGCCTGGGTGGGACAAGTACAAGATTGACATGATGATCATGATCCGGGGCCACTCGTTAGCGACCGGCGACCGCGCGGCGGAGCTCCTTCTAGGCGCTCCTGAAAAATACGTGCCCGCCGATCGCGCCGCGAGCATCATCCCTCTTGACGAGTTATCACGATTAATCGACGTGCTAAGGCTCGTCGACGTGCTCGATCTTTCCCGGCAGCCTTCTCGGGGCCATTACACGTTCAAGGCTCGTGACAAAGACGGCAAACCATACGACGAGGACATCGATCATGCCAAGATCATCGACCACGTCGAGACGCTCTTGTCTAGAATCGCGCGCGAGGCGGTCAAGATCTTGAGCTTGCGCGTGGTTAAGAATGCATCCCGGTTCACGAACGTGCTCGCCAACTCCGCCATAGCGACGCTTTCGGAAAAATACAGCATCTTTCCCCTCCGCGTGTTTTCGACGGGCGCTTTTCTATATGTCAAGAAGCGCCAATACCACTCCATGACCGATGGTGAAAACATCCCCAAAGCAAGCAAGGTGGCCGAGATCGAGTCGGCGATCGCCGCTGCGTTCGTGGGCCGCATCGACAGGTTCATGATGGCACGGCTCCCGGTCGAGGGTTTCATCTATGAGCAAACGAGCATGGGGGTCAAGATCCATGATTACGTGTACCAGCAGCCGAATGCGAAGGAGAAGATGGCCCTGGTCATCGCGGAATTTGCCATGCATCTACCGCCGTTTGCGATAAAAGAAGAAAAATACAAGGATTCATCGAGATACAAGAGCATTCTCAGCATGGAAAAGTATGTCGACAAGGACGTGATGTCGCTACCCGGTATTAGCAAATGGCAAGGGGGAAGCAACCGTGAACTCCTCCTGGACAACGACAGGTGGAAAATCGCGAAGTTCTTGCACACCGTGTATTTCGCCATCATGAAATTGAATGACAAGATCGATCCTGTCGTGCTGATGAAGGAACTTCTCGTGAAAATTGGTATCGAACCCGCATTGAGAGGCATGTATGACGCGAACATGCAAATGGCTGGAAAAATACGGAAGTCGTCGGTGGAATTTTATCGATACGCGTTCTTTCATCTGGTCGGCGATGCCATCGTGAGTTCCGGAAAGACGATGGATGGCATAGCTGGGCTAGCAAAAGACCTCGTCCTGGAAAAGATGGATGAATTTCCAACTACAGAATCGTTCATGGAAAACCCGGAATCGTTCGTGCGCGATCACTTGCAGCTTTTTGACGTGCGTGGCCGGTCATCCGACTTGATACAAGATTCCAGCCCGGAAAACGCGAACCAGTGTTGTTCGTGTGGAAAGCGTATGCCTACGACGGGGTCAAAGACCAGGGACGAGAAAACCTATAAATGGTATGCCGAGAAGGTACCTGAAGGCGTTCCGGTCGAAAAGTTTTCGAACTTGCTGAAAGCAGGGATGCGATCGAAACCAAGACGCATGGTGTGCAAATCTTGCGAATGGCGCGTGTATCTGGATGCGATCCTCAGTCCCGTTTCGGGAAAGTTTGCGAGCTGGTATCCCGTTTTCTACATTCCCGACGGCTATCCACGGGCCATGATCGTGTCGATACAGAAGGAACTCGAAAAATTGCGGCAGGCAAATCCCGGATTGAACTCGTTCATGGTGTCGATGAAGGGACCCGATATCGAAGGATTCGGCAAGATTGCCGTGACCGTGCACGAGGCCTACGGGTTCACGATCCCGTCGATACCGGACGAGGTATGCTGCTCGATACCGCTCGATTGGCGGATAAAGGATGGAATTCCCGTGGCAGAGCAGTACTTCACGGTACTCTCGAATATACTCCACCTGGCGAGAAAAACACGGATGCGCGTGGCGCTTACCAAATTGCGCAATGATTACGAGGAAATGATGACCACGGGTGATATTTTCCTGCAAGAGATCCCGGATTCATTTTCGTGGCTGCTCGGGGAAACCCACGAGCTCTCATTCGAGAAGGCCGAGCTCGCCTTGGCCGTGCTGTCAAAGGTCAAGGAAATCGCGTTCAAGGTCGCAGGTGGAAAAGACACGGACGAGGTGGCCGTGGGTATCATCGATAATGCGCGGCGGGGTATGGATGCGGTGCTGCACTACCTGGAACCGAAGCGCCAAAAAATCAAGCAGTCCAAGGAACGATCGTGGTCGATGGCTGGCGATGTCGTGCAGCTCTTGCACGAGGTGAATGATATCAAGATCAAGATCGATGCTTTGACGTGATGAACATGGAAAAGAAAAATGAAACGTTGATAGAGCAGATGGCGGGCTTGATGCTCACCGGCGACATGTCGAAGGGTTTTTCCGACTACAAGAAGGCGAAAGCCCTCGACGCGCTGTTCAAAGTCATCAAGCAAGCCAAGAAAGGTTCCACGAACGACGACATCTTGGCCGACGCGGCCAACCAGATCAGGTCGTTCCTGGACGAAGATGCCAAGGCTGCCGGGTATGATTCGATAGGCGAAAAGAAGGCGGGTGCCATCGCCAAGTTCATCGAGTTATTCCGGCAATTGTGTGACGAGAACTACGGTGGGAACGTGCGAGCAACGTACCGGAACCGAAATCACCTTCGGTCGGCATATCTCTGGTACGTGTCGGCAAATATCGGCAAGCTCGCCGCGGCGAAGAAAGAACGGGAAAAAAATACGAGCGCGAAAGATTCTAACGCAAAGCAAAAGTGATGAACATGACCATCGAGAGTTACAAGGAGCATTTCGCCCCGCAGCGGGCGGATGTCAAGGGTGGGAAGTACATTTCGGTATTCATTATCCGCAAAACCGAATCCGAATGTATTTTCCGCACCGACAAGGAGATCTCCAATGAAATCACCTTGGCGGGCAAAACACGAAGGGACCTGGACACGCAATTTGCCCGGGTCTACATCTCGAAGCGAAAGCAAGTTGCGCCCGAGCGCAGGTCGGGTCGGGAGATCCTCCGAAAGTTCGGGCTATTGAACAAGAACGAGGACGGTTCCCCGTGCGAGATCAATTCCAAGAAAATGTGCGGGAAGTGCGCGGATTGCTGTCTTTACGGGAGCGCGATCGGTGACGAGGGTGCATTGAAATCCCACGTCGTGTCCGATGAATCATTCTCCATGCTTCCATACGACGTCGTGACAACCGAGCACACATTCAACGCGATCTACGATACCGGCACCATGATCGATGCGAGCGGGAAGCAATCACAGGCGCTCGGCACGGACGAGGTGGTTCGACCGGGCGAGTTTTTCCTCGACATCGAGACTATCACAGATGTGACCATGGACGAGTTCATCTACGTGCTGGCAAACATCACCCGCACGCGTCGATACGGCGCGATGAGCTCAAGGCTCGGAAAGATGTCCAACTTGGTCATCGGCATCGCGTTCTCCAATTGCGAGCTGTTCGCCAACTTGGAATGGACGCAAGAGACCTACGACGAGATTTGCCACGAGTTGAAAGTTGCAGACGACACCGTTCCCGATTTCCCCCTCGATCCGGATGTCGTCAAGCGATGCGCGGAGAATGTCATGCGGCGGAAAGTCGGGACCATGAATGGCGAGGTCTTGCTGCTCGACGCGAAGGAGACCGCGCAGATCATTGATCAGGTATCCGACATCTATCGTGATGAGAAGAAGCTAAAGACTGTATTGTCGCGGTTGGCGTGATGCCGCGACCTTTTCTTTCCACCAAAAGATGGAGGTTATTCAACACATGATAATCAAGGAATGCGTGCTCGATGTTATGGAAAACTTGCTATTCGTATCGACCGAATTCGGGGCAGAATATCACGCGTATGGATTCATTGGCAACACGGCTCTCCCGTATGCTCTTGGCCTCGTCGAAGTCAATTACAAGCAATTTGCCGTGCCTATGCATCGCGAGCACTTTGGAAAGCTTGCAGTTCAAGGTATTTACGTCACGCCTGCAACCTTTGTGGGCGACGTCGCGTTCAAGCTGGAACGGTTTAACTGCATGCCGGATCGCTATGACTTGACGTGGGACCCGGCCCAGACCCAAGGGGGCAGGACGGTCAACTATCCCGACGAGGGATGGTGGAAGATGATCCGGCGCGGCAACAAGGGCGTGTTCTACATCCTCTCGGAGAAGGACGACGTGATCATACCGGCCTACGCGCGCATCGGAAAGCTTATGTCCAAGTGCAAGATCACCACGGCGATCGTGCCTTTCACCAAGCAGAAGGGCCGCGTGGAGGCCGGCATCATCTTGCGCGCCGAAGATATTCCCAGTGCCATAGAATTGATAGAATACGAGAAGATGCCCGTGCAGCACGGCATGTACTTGCGTAACTGCACGTTCGAAGGGCCTCACGTCTCGATCCGGTCGACCTTGCTCCGCACGGTCAACATCCCCGCGGGTTGCGGCTTTTACACGGCAACCGGGGAGGAGGCAGGTTGATCATGGCGGGAATTCCTCAAGTCGAACCGGTCCAATGGGCATGGGCCGGGCACGTGCTCGTCCACTGCAAGATCGACGTCATCGCATTGAATGACGCCACGGTGGAACTATATACCATGACCGGGTGCCTGGGCATGATGTACGCCCTGGTCGAGGTTAGCAATCCTCGCCTCTCGAAAGCATTGCACGCCACGAGCGTCGTGAAGCCGTGGTCATTTTCCTTGTTGAAAATGGACACTTACCAGAAGACCGGGGAGAAAGGCAAGTATGTCGTGAAGAAAGGAACCCGGGGCTATTGGATCGTCAACACAATCGACCCGGGCGTGCGCGATGCCACGATCTCGTTGATGAATAGTGGCGCAAAACTGCACTTCAACCGGCTGGAACTCGGGATCGAGAAGATCGAACATCACGACTTGTCTTACGCGGGCTATCCTGAAACGGGGATCGACACGATCACGGTGCAATTGCATTCGCCAACGTTCTTTTACGAAGCCGCTACCAAGCGAATGGTGCCGTTCACGTCGCGAGCATACATCGATTTCCAGCTCAGGAAATTAAAGGACGCGGGCATCGTGGCCGGTTACTCTATCGACGATATCGACCCGTTCATCCGCGTCTTGCGCGACGACACGACCGAGAAATGGTTACAGGTCAGCTCCCCCGGCAAGCCCGGGATAGTGTCAAGGAAGGGGAAGGTCGGGTTCGTCACCTTCAAGTTGTCCGGCGACGACGACGCGAGGCAAATCGCGTGGGAGATCATCCATGCGTCGCAGTTCACGGGAATTGGCTCGCGCACCTCGATGGGATTCGGCCACAACTCGATCAAATCGTTCAAGGACTCGTGAATGAATATGTACGTGGTGATGTACGATATCGCTGATCCGAAGCGGCTCGCTGCAATTGCAAAGATCTGCGAGAAATACTTGATTCGGGTGCAAAAATCCGTGTTTGAAGGGGATCTTGGCAAGGCCGAGCTACATGCGATGCGAAGCGATATCGAGGATACCATTGAACCATCCGAAGATGTCGTGTTCATTTATACGGTTCCCCGCGTCGCCGTGAAGGACAAAATCATTCTGGGAAAGGAACCGGATCACCCCTACATCATCACATAGACTGGTGGTTACCCTGTGAAGGAAACACTCTACATCATGACCGGCAATTTCTCTCTTGCGAAACACGGGGATGCCATCGAATTTACCGCGCCTGATGCGGAGCATGAAGGCCAGAAATGCACGAGGATCATTCCCACAGCTATGCTGGATTCCATCGAACTTTATGGGAACGCGCAAGTTACCACGCCTGTCTTGCAGTTTTGCAACGAGATCGGGATTCCGTGTTATTTCAACACGTATAACGGCATTCCGGTCGGTGTATTCATTCCCGAATCGTCACATTCAAGCATCGTGAAGTTGAAGCAATACGCGACGTTTATCGACCCGAACAAGAAACTCCACGTTGCCAAGGCCATCGTCATGAAGGCCTCCAACGAGCGCCGTCGCATCATCGAAAAATATGATAAGAAAGAGATGGTGACCGAAATCAAGAATGAGATCAAGAAATTGATGGAAAACATCAGTTCGGTGCAAGATGTCGAGACACTTCGCGGCATAGAAGGCAATATCATGAAATCTTTTTTTGGAGGTTTTTCCAAATTACTATTCCATCTCCCGTTCGATGGCAGGTCGAAACAACCACCGCTCGACGAGGGTAATGCGATTCTTGGATGGGGAAACGTTATATTATACAACACAGTGCGCAACGAGATTTTTAAGGTGGCGCTCGACCCACAAGTCGGGTTTTTACACGAACCCCACGAGAACCGTGCATCGCTTGCTATTGACATCGCCGAGATTTTCCGCCCGATCATCGTCGATAATTTGATCTTGCGCCTCGATCACAAGCGAACGCTCTTGCCTGTGCATTTCGACAAGGACGAGATCAAGTGTTACTTAAACCAGCAAGGGAAGCGGATCTGGATAAGGGAATACTTCGACTTTTTGCATGGAACTATCGATTATCCCCCCCTTCAAAGAAAAATATCGGTCAAGGAGGAGATCCGGCTGGAGGGTTATAACTTGATCAAGTACATCACTGGAGAGAAGGACGAATACATTCCCATCGATTTTAAAAACACATGAGACATGATGATGCTGTTTACCCATGATTATGCCGAGCCATCGCAAATAAAGACGTTCGTGCATTGCGCAAGGAGTTGGTATATCGAAAACCAGCTTAAGATCCGTTTATATAATGATCACGTCGAAATTGGCAAGTACGAGCACGAACATTATTGGCGAAACGCAGTGAAACGAAAGGACGTGTATATCATATCGGACAAATGGAAGATGAAGGGAAAATGTGATTACATCATTGATGAGCATGGTGTTCAAGTTCCTGTTGAAATAAAAAAATCTCGATACGCCGGTCCGGTACCGCCAGAACGTGATGTCATGCAATTAATGGCGTATGTCGTGCTTCTCGAAGAACATTTTTGTTGCACGTATAACCACGCTTACATGATTTACACGGGATCCAAGCATAAATGCAGGGTCTTGGTGACGGAGGAATTACGTTCCCGATTAAAAGATTATCTCAATAAGATCCAGGGTTCCATCAATGATGGAATCATACCTGAGATGAAAAGGAGCGAAAAATGCTTCGGATGTCAATATCACGATTATTGTTGGTCTTGAAAATGAACATCGAGCCAAAAACAAGGTAGGAACAAAGTTTTCGCGAGTTTCCGCAGCACCGAGCTAGGCGGAATATAGCGAGATAATTCGGCTTTACATTTATAAAGGCAACCCGTTTGACCCGTACGGGAAAAAACGGGATCGTGGATCGCGTCCCGGAGCATTAGTATTGGGATCTAGCAACCTCTTATTCTTGAACTAGAGATAGATTAAAACAGAAAAAAAATCAGTGAATCCGGTGTGAAAGAAGCTGCTTATTCTTGAACTAGAGATAGATTAAAACTTGCTATTGCTGATGCAGTCACGATGGTCATGATTCTTATTCTTGAACTAGAGATAGATTAAAACGCATAGGTACTCTTGTTCTTGCAGATGACAGCGCGCACCTTGCTTATTCTTGAACTAGAGATAGATTAAAACGCCAGATGCTCGAAACAGTCAATCTGGGCAATACATGCTTATTCTTGAACTAGAGATAGATTAAAACGAGTCGTTGTAGAAACATTCGGATGCGATGCCCGAGCTTATTCTTGAACTAGAGATAGATTAAAACAAGAACTTGGCGCATTCCGCCGGGCTGTAGTTCTCCCTTATTCTTGAACTAGAGATAGATTAAAACGCAACGTGCTATCCTTGCACGAGCCCGCCGACACGGCGTTCGCGTCGCTTATTCTTGAACTAGAGATAGATTAAAACGTCGTGTATGGGCCTAACACCAGATGCGAGCCATCTGCTTATTCTTGAACTAGAGATAGATTAAAACGTATTTGGTCATCTCGCTCCCGCCTCCTTTCTTGACTTATTCTTGAACTAGAGATAGATTAAAACTAAAATGGAATAGCAGGATAAAAATCCGAATCCATTACCTTATTCTTGAACTAGAGATAGATTAAAACCGATGACGCGACAAATGAACCGCGGAGCCAACAACAACCTTATTCTTGAACTAGAGATAGATTAAAACAAACACGAGATCGAGCAACTCAAGGAAGAAGTCGCCCTTATTCTTGAACTAGAGATAGATTAAAACCCTGGGCTACCAGACACTGCCATCCGGTCGAATGTCTGCTTATTCTTGAACTAGAGATAGATTAAAACGGGGAGACATCCAGATCATCGAGGTGGTCTGCATGACTTATTCTTGAACTAGAGATAGATTAAAACGAAATTGACTTCGAGTATGACTGTCCCGGTATATCTTATTCTTGAACTAGAGATAGATTAAAACCGACGATCGCCATGACCGTCGCCCGGTCTATTGTCGTGCTTATTCTTGAACTAGAGATAGATTAAAACAGGATGCATATGCCACGACTGACGAGGTACCGATGATCATGTGCTTATTCTTGAACTAGAGATAGATTAAAACGAGAAGAAGGCGCTCGCAAGGAAGGTGGTGACACAAGGCTTATTCTTGAACTAGAGATAGATTAAAACCACATCTCAATTGCCCTCCTTCTCTTGATTCTCTCTGCTTATTCTTGAACTAGAGATAGATTAAAACGTTGAGCAATATATTTTAATACCCGCGCAACAACGTTATTCTCTTATTCTTGAACTAGAGATAGATTAAAACAGGTTTGCCTCGAACATGGCACGCACGGAGAGAATGACTTATTCTTGAACTAGAGATAGATTAAAACACGTCGTAAGGAAAGCTTTCGTGTAAGATCCGCGCTTATTCTTGAACTAGAGATAGATTAAAACCCATACGCGAAATACTGGCATTCCTCGCCTGCTATGCCCTTATTCTTGAACTAGAGATAGATTAAAACGCAAGCTGCGAGTCGAGGGGCATGGTGATTGGATTCCTTATTCTTGAACTAGAGATAGATTAAAACGTAGATGTCATATGCTGGGTTGCCCGACATGATGATCACTTATTCTTGAACTAGAGATAGATTAAAACATCGTGACGGAGAAAAATGATCCGAGCTCGTAATTATCATCTTATTCTTGAACTAGAGATAGATTAAAACGGCTTTGCTATCGATGTTTGAAACCTTTTGATATCATCTTATTCTTGAACTAGAGATAGATTAAAACGTGACAATTCGGCGTTATGGGCTACCCGCCGAATTGACCTTATTCTTGAACTAGAGATAGATTAAAACGTTCGGGCAGGGCGTGCCGCTAGGGAGTCTCGGCATCCTCTCTTATTCTTGAACTAGAGATAGATTAAAACCCATAGCTGAAATACTGGCATTCCTCGCCTGCTATTCCCCTTATTCTTGAACTAGAGATAGATTAAAACGTGTATTCATCCTCCAGCACGATGTTGTTGCTCACCACTTATTCTTGAACTTGAGATAGATTAAAACGCGTGTCGCCTCCAGCCCCGCAGAACAGCTCCAAGACTTATTCTT
>JAUQYW010000379.1 GCA_030587525.1 Candidatus Sigynarchaeota archaeon
GTCACGAGCACCCGCTCGCCCGTGAAGGGATCGCTGTAGAGTTTAAACTCGGAGATGGTCGCGGAAAAATCGTGCGACCATGACGGGGTGCCGTTGATGCCGTACGCGTGAAAATGGCCATCTTCCCGTGCCGTGAAGAAGGCAGGCTCGGTCGTGCGTGATGGCACCACGCTCGCGACGACGTGCCATGCCCGGGATTTCATATCCCTCTGCCATGCTTGCTTGACCTGGCAGCTCCCGCCAGCCACGTTCGCATCGAACGACACCAGGACCATCGCCTTCGTCGTGCACGCGACGTGAAACTCGCCGTGCTTGTCGCCCGGCAAGGCATAGCTGCTCAGCGCGTCGATCTCGGCGTGTTTCAAGGGAACGAGGGAAAAGTTGAACATTGCTTGTCATGTAATTATGGCCGGTTAATGACCTTCCCGATGAAGTCGGCGATCATCTCGAGCTGGATCTTGACGACGGAGAGCACGAGCTTGGCAAGCGCCGGGTCGAGGGCCAGCACCGCCTTGTTAAATCGCACGTGCAGCGTGCCTCCCATGCACGCCACGTCTCGGGAGACGCACGCCCGGAGCGCGTCCAAGATTTGCCAGCAAAAAACGGGTTTCTTGAAGATCGGGTCGTCGATGAACATCCGGTCGAACAATGTCGTTGCTTTCACGCGGCCGACGAACTCGATCTTTTGTTCCATGTCCTTGGGGATCAAGGAGCCCGATTCGAAAGCGAGGCAGAACGAGGCCGACCGGATCTTGTCGGGATTGCGGTCCACGAACGGCACGTCGGTTCTCGGCAGGTCCCGCAGTTGCTGAACAAGGCCCGGGGCCCCGGCGAACGTCAAGAGCAGCTCCATGCACGTTTCCACGAACACGAGTAGCAGTTTAAAATCGGCCCAGGTTTTCACGGCCGGGGAAAAAAACCACTTGATGTCTTGCCCGAACTCCGCGTCATCGAGCAAGACGAGCACGATCTCCAGGCCCGGGAAGATGTCCCACGACGATGCCGCGACCGTGCTGTCGAGCAAGGCTTTCCAGCGGGCTGTCGCGTCTGCCTGGTGCAAGAGCACGACCTCGCCGGATCGCATAAATGACAAGAACGTCTCGAATCCTTGCAAGTATCGCCCGAGGAGCCTGCGCTCGGCGTGGTGCGACTTGTCAAACGAAGAAAGAGTACAATACTCCGATAGGGACACGTGACCTTCACGCCCCTTTTCGGGTCAAGATGCGGGCGAAATATTTCATGGACAAGATGTACCACGCCCCGAGGCCCGCGAGCGCGATGGCACCTGCAACGAGCCAGTTGTAGAACCCGAGATAAACGACGAATTGATCGATGATCACGAGCAAGCCAAGCACGAACAGGTAGATCAAGCAAAAGATCACGTTCAGCCCGCGGATGGCCGGGAATGCCTTGAACAGCAAGATAAAGAGCACGACAGCGATGGCGATCCACAGGAGCAGGGTGATCGCCATGAACTCGACCGGCACCGCCGTGGTTTCCACGCGGATCAAGACCGACGAGAGGATTGACAAGACAGCTGGCATGACATTCAGCGCGATGATGTTCGCGACCAGATCGGGCTCGGACAATGGCTTGCCCGCGGTCAAGATGCGCGGGATCGTGAGCGGGGCGCCTTTTTGCGTCGACGCTTTGATCAGGTCGCCCTCGACGACGTCGATGTCCTTGACCTTGATCGTGTTGCTTTCCTTGAACCCGCGGACCGACCGGATCACGTGAAACGCGTTGAAGATGTGCGGGATGAGGGCAATGATCAAGGCAAATTCGAGCTTTCCCATGATGGCAATGCACCCGAGCATCATGCCGGTCATGAGCGTGCCGATGTCGCCCGGAAAAACCTTGGCAGGGAACTTGTTGAAAGAAAAGAACGCGAGCAGGCTTGCCAGAAGTACAAGGGACAAGACCAGGGCAATCGCCGAGCCGTTGATGAGTGCACCTACGATCAAGCAAAGCGCGGCAATGATCGACGTGCTCGACCCTTGCCCGTTGTATCCCTCGTACATGTTCGTCGCGTTCATGAGCACGACGAGAAAGCCAGGGATAAAGGGCAAGAACAAGATCGGGACCCGCAAAAACCCGAGGAACGGCACGGCTGGATCCCCAGGGATAATGGTGGTAAACCAGTAAAACGCGGCCATGGGGATCGCCGCGAAGATGGAAAAGGCGATTTTCTTAAAGGCTGAGAAACGGTACTTGTCATCGAGAAAACCGATTCCGGCAGCGCACAAGATGCTGAGCAGAACAGCAAGGGCGATGAATGCATCGGCGGGAGCCAGGATCATCAACAATACAAGGCCCACGACGAGACCAACGAGCACCGAGATGCCGCCCGATTCGGCTACCGCGGGTTTTGCTAGCTTGTGGATATCGTGGCCGATCCAATCGATCTTGTGCATGATCTTGATCTGCTTCGGTAAAATGAGGAACGTGACCAGGAACGGAACGATGGCGCACGAGACTAAAACATACCATTCGACAGCCATGAAAATCAGACCTTTTGATTTAACAATGCGCTTGATTTTTAGTGTAAATTAAACGATGCGTTTAATTTTTAGTGTAAGGCGAAGATATACGCGCGGGATCCCGTTCCTCAAGCATAGCAATCAACGGAGCACATCTACGAAGAAGGTTCAAATTTAACATGCCTATGGGCGTAAGCGTGCCCGGAGCCGCAAGACGCACGATTGGCACTCAATACTGACGGGAGTTGGAAAAAAAAGACAAGGGCATCACGCCCGGGCTTTTGCCTTGGCTGGCGCAGCGGCCGGTTCCTGGATCTCCGGCGGAACCGCGCCGGGCCTGGAGATGAGAAACATCTTGTGGCATTCCCAGCACGTGATGCGGTAATCGAGGGGAGCGTCGGGATTCTTGCTCGCCTCCGGGACATACCGGAGTTCCGCGTTCTCGCAGAACGGGCACACGATGGTTTTCAGCATGATGGGTCATCATGCTGATCGAACGAGTGACACTCGACCTGATGTCTTAAGTAATGCACCTTGCCGGATCATCGGGGTCTCGATGATCCACCCACCAGGGTGTATAGGGAAAAGAGGGCAATGACGGTAACTTTAAGTATTCTTGCGGATATCCGCAAATAGCAAAACAAATCACTCAAAAAATCGGGAATCAAGATGCTTGAAGCGAAAAACACGCCTGAATCACCGAAGACTCCTTCGGATGGCGAGCTCAAAGCGTATGAACTGGTAGCGAGACATTACCGCGAAGATGTGAACCTTTTTTGGACGAGGGCCAATTTCTACCTCCTGGTCCAAGGAATTCTTCTCTCCGCGACTATCACCGCCTTCGGAAGCGGTGCACTGGGCACGTTCCGCTGGCTTGGGATCGGACTGAGCGTCATCGGCCTCGTGCTGGCCGTGTTCTGGTTGCTCGTGATGACCGGCTCCATTTATTGGATGCAGCAATGGCGCGAGCAGGTTGTCCGGATTGACAAGGAGATCAGCCGGTTTCAGCCGTTCGCCGCCGTGGAATCCATTCCCCGGTCAAAATTCCTCAGCCCTTCCGCCGTTACACAGTATCTGGCAGTTCTTTTTATCGTGATCTGGGCCGCTCTCGGGATCGGGCTGATTGCAATCCCCTGAATCCGATATCGGAAAATTCCAGCCAGTAGCACATCTTCCAGGGCACGCGTGAATCTAGCTAGCGCGCTCGATATTTCAAGATGTGGAAGGTTTCATTTTAGATAGATCATTCCTACGACAAAACGAGCGATGCTCTCGTCGCGGGCGGTTGGGTTGCTTTCCTGGGTGTCGCGGGTGCCGCGGGTGCCTGGACGACCTGCGCGGGGGGTCTCTTCTTCCACGGCGGGATCCTTGGCCTCGGTCTTGGACTTGAGCAAGGCATAGAACGGGCAATCGCCGTCGTTGATCTTGAACCCGTCCTTCGTGACGTGGCCGGGCAAGCCCTTGCCGGTCTTGGGGTTCGTGATCTTGAAATCCCACGTTTTTGAATACCCGCATTTATCGCAGACGCCGGCGTTGACGCGGTACTTGCGCGACTCGTCGACCTTGATGGCGGGTTCCGGTTGCTATTGTACTGCTACGACCATGATGGAGTACTTCACCTCCATACCATCATCGCAATGCGCAAGGATTCGTAGATCCGAGTCTCATACTATCGACGGTTCTTTTTTCTTGAACATCCTTAGCACGTGGACGGACTCTGCGAGCACCCGCCGGTAATGATGGCGAAATCTCCGGCTTATTCGCGTCATAATGCCAGTGATGACAAGCCCACCTGCCGCAACCGTCGCAAATAATATAGTTCTCGGGGCAAAGGCGAAAATCACGACCAGTATTACGTATGCTAAATACGGAAAGTATGCATAGAGTTTCTTTTTGCTAGCGGCCTCATCCAGGGCCGCTCGCTGATCCGCGGTAAGCGCGTCCAAGCAATCCTTGCAAAGATCACGATTGGATGTGGAAGAATGGCAAGCAGGGCAATTATGCCCACTACCTCGGTTTGTCGCCATGGCCACGTCCTCGAGCTCAATCGCTCTCACTTCTTCCCGCGACTTTTTAAACATCAAGCATCGGTTATGCCTAAGAGATCTTTTAAACATCAATGATCAAGAATTGCCGAGGGAGTGGAAGGGATTCACCCCCATGCCTCGACCGACTACCAACGTGATTCAAGGAAAAATGGAGCGGGTTTCCCGTCCCACGTGTCACTCAAGGGCGATTTCCTCGGTATCTTTTCGCCGGCTATCTTCAATCATCCCCAAAATTTCACGCCGCAGCTCTTCGTATTCGGGAGGAAGTGTATGCCACGGCTTGGTTATGATACGGGCAAGTTTTCGCCGCGGCGCTCGTGCAGCCGGGTATGATGGTCCGAAAAGACGGAAATGATGAAGGAGGACATCACACGGGAGAAACGCCTTGCCCTCGATGATGGCGGTGAACATCGCGGTGGCCTTGTCGACTGGATGACCACCCACGCCGTGGCGGCTATCATTGCACCAAAAAGGTAGTGGAGTGGGTACCCTAGCACCCCTGAAGGCATAATCATTGGCAAACGGAAAATCTTGCCGTAGAAGGCTCCATTATTGTCTTGTCCGCCATTGTTTCCTATGAATACCGTTCCGTTAGCGATTGTGGGTGAAGAAAGCACTCCAGCACCAATGGAATAGGTCCATATGAGTGCACCCGTGGTCGCGTTCAAGCAGTATACGCTGCCTTTATTATCCGCGTCATTACAATTCGCTATAAACACCATCCCATTGGCGATTGCTGGATCCGAATATACAGGATCCCCCGTGGTGTAAGACCACTCGACGCACCCTGTAGTTGCATTTATACAGTAGCACTTGTCGAGACTCCCCACATATACTCGTCCGTTAGCGATCGCGGGCGAGGAGTCCACATATGACCCCGGGGAATACATCCATTTGCGCGCGCCCGTGGTCGCGTTCAAGCAGTACAAGTTATAGTCGTCGCTTCCCACGTACACGTACCCGTTAGCAACCGCGGGAGAAGAATATACATTGTCGCCCGTCGTATAATTCCATTTCAGCGCGCCTGTGGTCGCGTTCAGGCAGTACACGTTATCGTCGTCGCTTCCTACGTATACCCACCCGTTAGCGATCGCGGGAGAAGAATAAACCGTGTCGCCCGTCGTATAATTCCATTCCAGCGCGCCCGTGGTCGCGTTCAGGCAGGTCACATTTCCACAGCTTCCCACGTATATTCTCCCATCAGCGACGGCAGGGGAGGAATCTATTGAAATGCCAGGTATCCCCGGACCGTATCCCCACACATATTCCCCCGTAGTGGCGTTCAAGCAATATATTTGGCAATAACCCCCAACGTACACGCATCCACATGCTATCGCAGCGGTGGAAAAAATTGGATGAATGTTCCACTCTACATACTGATAGTTACAAGTCCATTCGATCGTTCCCGTGGTTTCATTTATGCAATATATACTACCATTAAGGCTTCCCGCGTACACGCGCCCGTTTGCGACCGTGGGTGCGGTTATTACCGCGGTGTCAGTTGTAAATACCCACAGCGGGGCTGCGCCTAATAATGGCGTCGTGGCACCGATCCCTGCGTGGTCGAGCGCCCCACGATACATGGGCCATTCATCACCCACCGACTCGCTGCTATTTTCAAGGGACGATATGCGGGGTGTTAGAGAATCGGGTGATCCAATTTGCTGCCCAGCATGTGAGATGAACGGCGTAATGAGGGCGTTCAAAAGCCCGAAAAATATGGCAAGAATGACCAATAGAGCTACAAATCTCGGTAATGGTACTTTTATCATTTTTTCGAATGCGCCTTTTATCTTGAGAATAATCCCATGATTAAGGCTCCGGTTAACATTACCCCATAATCTCCAAATAATGAAAGCATTGCAGACGGGAGGTAGAAATACACGAGTATCAATATAACGCCGACTATTATTCCTATGAATTCCCGAATCGGATAATCTATGTGAATATTTACGTGGATGGGATATATAAGGCATTACATAAGGATCTTGCAGCTATCACAGATCTTCACGTGAATTCCCGTCTTTTTGTCAATCGTTAATGTTTCGCGCAATAGGCCTCCACATCTCGGACACGTGATCGATGATGAAGCTCTGATGGCAATATTCAAAACTTCTGCATTAGGCTTGATCTGATTTTGTAAGATAGGGACGGGTTTGGCAAGAGATTCCGAGGCTGGATCTTGATAGTAGATTTGACGAGGCTGGTCAGTCTCAAGGGGTGGAAGCGGCGGCTTCGGATTCTGACCTTCGTCTATCGGTGTAATTGTCGATGGCGCCCGCAAAGAGCGTGCTATCTCCATACGCTCTTTATGAAAAGGTCAATGCACGCAATTCCCGGGATCTCCTTCAGCGCAGGAAGGAAATCCTCGAGGTCGACGACATCATCGCATTTCACGAGCATTTCATCATCGCTATCGTAAAAATCCCGTTTCGGCTCGATCTTAAATCTGCATTCCCCTTCCTCCATCTTTCTCCCGATCGCCTTGATCTGCCGTGCAATCCGCGCGTATTTCCTGTCGCTCAACTCTTCGGCGAAGTACAAGCGGATACCCTCGGCCGCAGGGAGCATCCAAGAGCTGCGACTTACGAAATCGATCATCACGTCGATGGTGCCCTCGACGAAGGCATTAATGGCCGTGATCCCGATCATGGTGTTTAGATCTCGGATGAGATCTCTCGCCATGATGTTCTCATCGCCAGAGGTGTCGAGCTGGATCCATAACTCTTTCGGCTCCTTTGGATCTATGTGAGTGAAGTCAGCGATCCCGTGCTTGTCCGCATATTTCATCGCTCGATCCACCATAGCCTCGGTCAATTCACTCTCACAAGTGACACCAAATCCTTTATATCCGACAAATTGTGCCAAATCTTCCAGATATTTCGAGAGACTCATATTGTATAGTGGCTTTTTTCCCAATTTTTCTTCAGTCATGTTTTTTCACGGTTCTTTAGTGATATAATACTCAAGATCACTCCATAGTTAAAGCTCTCCATTTTCTTTCACAACTTTTGCCACATGTAAAAATACCTCTTAGCGGGACATTTTCTATGTGGAAAACCTCCTAGCGGAACATTTTCTATGTGGAAAAAGTATCGAATAACATAAATCCCCCGAGTCGGAAATTCCTCTTTTTCCTTTTAATGCCGGGCCATGCTTTGCCTTCATGGGATTCCTCAACTTCAAGTGCATCGCCATAATCTCGCTGTGCGTCGTCGCGACGTGGAACTTCCCGTTCGGCGCCTTCCTCGCGGCGGGGCTTGTCGCAGCGTGGCTGG
>JAUQYW010000394.1 GCA_030587525.1 Candidatus Sigynarchaeota archaeon
GTCGGTGAATGGCTCGATAGTGCCTTGCAGTTTTTTGCGGTCGTCGATATCATTCTCACGGCGATCATCATCGCGGATTCGAACTTGGGGGGATATATCATCATCATTTTATGCCTGGTCATGATCATCTTCGCATGGATCCTCGTGTTCACGGCGATCTTCAACAATTACTACCATTCAGAATTGAAAAATAATCTCAAGGAATACCTGCGGCAAAAATACTTGCTGCCCATACGGCAAATTCGGCTCGCCCCGCAATTCTATTATTGCCAGAATTGCGGGACCCTCCTTGATTTCATTCACGAGGATAGATGCTCCAAGTGCGGTGGAGCCATCATCAAGTGCGTGATTTGCGGCGACGTGCTCCAGACCGCGAGCGGGAAGTATGACAAGGTGGATGGGAAAAGCGTTGATCCGCAAGATCGGCTTGCCCAGCTTGCCAAGAAGATGGAGCGCAAGCTGAACAAGGATGATTCAGACGTTATCGGGGAACTTGCGTGCCCGGAATGCGGTGTGTTTGCCCACGTGGACGAGTTCTACTCGTGGGTGCAGTTGCACGGCACGTGCCCGAGCTGCAAGAAAAAGATCTCGTTCGGCACCAATGCTGGCCCCGAGGCATGAACCTCCAAGGGTCATAGCTCATGGACAAGGATCTCGCGGTTTCTTTTTTCAAGGGCATTTTTTCCGGCAAAAGCCTGCGGATCTACCTCATTTTACTTGGCTTGATTTTCGGCAGCACCATTGCGGGTGCAATTGCGCTATTTCCGGGCTACGCCTTCTTCGATTTTTCGATCAGCGACCTCGGTGTACCTTTATATAATCCTTCCGGCTGGTGGCTCTTTTCTGTTGCTATGTGGTCCCAGGCAGTCCTCGTCATCCCGTTCTTTATGCACGTTCGTAATATTTTCACAAAATATACTCCAAGATTGGCGCGGCTGTTCCGCGATGCTGTGTTCGCGACGTCAGCAGGGATGGGCTGGCTCGGTTTTTTCCCCGATGCTCCACCAACCCGGGGTTGGCATTTCTTCGCCGCCGGGATCACGTTTGGCGGGTTCTTGATCGACGGGTGCATCTCGTGGGTGACACTCATAAAGATGGGCCACCAATCGAAGGAACACCGGCGAAAGCAGATGATATTCGTGCTGGTACCGGTCATGATCATCGCCTTCTGGGGCGTGCTGGCCGCGATCGGCGGGTCATGGATGCTCGTGAAACTCGGCCTCCTCGATAGTGCAAGTCAATGGGCAAACCTATATTTCTGGGAATGGTGCTATCTTGGTGCCATCGGGGCATACATGTTGCTGCTCGGAATCATCATCTCGCGGGAACCCGAGACGTCCTGACTTGTTCGTGAATAGAAACTGCATGAATAGCTTCCTGCACGGGCAATCGAGGATGTATGCCGGGCGCATCGGGAAAACAACGTGAATGAGGAGATCAAACTACAAAAAGTTCCGGAGTGGCCCGATTTTTCTTTAAAAAAGGCTTGTACTAATTGCCTATATATATAGACCATTTATATTATTTCATCGAAGTTTCACTTCCAAAAGGGGTCACCATGAATAATTCTCGCCAGCTTCGAATTTTACTCTGCTTGGTGCTCGGAGCCACGTTCTGGCCAATTTTTCTTTCATTACGGCCACCAGAAATAAAGGTCCAGTCGACTGAGCTAGCCGGGATCTCGATTTCTGGTTGCACGCTGGTTCCGTTCGTGATCGCGGCATCATTCACGAGAATCACGGATGATGACAACAACCTGGTCTTCAAGACAGATGTTGATGCCCGCGCTGCGAGCACGAGGGAGAGCATTTTTGCGCTCATCGAGCACAACCCAGGAATTCATTTCCGCGACATTTGCCGCCGGTTGGAAAAAGAAATAGGCGTCGTGCAATATCACGTCTACATCCTCAAGAAATTCGGCCTTATCACGAGCGAAAAGGATGGACGGTTCACCCGGTTTTATGCAAAGAATGCTCGGTTCGATGATGTCGCCCGCAACATCCTTGCATCATGGCAACGACCTGTCGAGAAAACCATCTTGTCCCTGCTGGCCTCGAACGGGGAGCAGCGAAGCATCATGAAATCGGTCATGTCCAGCTGCGCCGTCACGAGCCAGGCAGTCACTTGGCACTTGAACAGGTTAAAGGCAAACGGTTTGTTGCAAGATGGTGATCCAGCTAGTCCGGCTCTTGCGATTCCAGCACGCGACCGGATCACGTCCTTGGCGAAGCAAGGCATCATTCAATTCAACGATTAATCGATGCCTGGCAAGATCGTGCAAGGGGAATTATCATCCAAAAATTATATAAAACCTAATTTTCTTTTTCAATAGAGAGACTCGGATTGCGTAATTCCTAGTTGAGCTCATCGATTTCATGAGAATCCGAAAAGGAACGTGCTGGTCATTATCGAGAGACTTGTCATCGTGGGCGTGGTGCACGGGCAGCAATCTTGCATAGATGAAGTAAGGAGGGCAATCGAGGAACAGCGTCCCGAAGTCGTGGCCATCGAGCTGCCACCAAACTTCCCCGGTTCAACGGTCGGGGAGATCGACGACGCGATGCAACGAATATCAAGCAACTACCGCACTTTTTTCAACACCGTGAAATCGATCGGGCTGCCGGGAAAATATGCCGACAAGCTCGAAGATCTGGCACTCGGGCTGGCATTACAAGGGTTTGAATTCCTCGCTGCAATCGAATCTGCGAAAAATATCGGTGCACGCGTGGAATTCATAGATATGAAGCGCGACAAGATATTCCGGGAATTTATGGCAGAGACGATGGCGAACTTGTTTGAAAAACCAGTCGAATTGTTCCCGGGCTTCTCGCTACCGCCAGTCCGATTGCCCGGATTCTCGACGATCTCGCAAATCATCGCCAGCACGCTTGGGGAATGGCGGGACATGTTCAACATGCTCTCGACCATCTACGCCCAAAAGGATTACAAGGTATTGCTTCGCATGATCGAGCCGTATTTAAAAAAGATGGATGAAAATCCCGTGCTTAGGGACGTTCTCGTTGAACACAGGAATCGCTTTATGGCCGAAAAATTGCTGGACCTCTTGAAAAGCAGCACGGGCAAGGTTCTCCTCGTGACCGGCTTCGGCCACGTGGACGGGATCAAGCAAATATTGAACGAACAACTCGGGAACCATGCTTGATAGATCATGCTATTTCCTTATACTTGCTTGATTCACCCTGACGCGCGAGATCGTCTCCGGTTTCTCGAAACACTCGAGAATAGCAGTTTTAATGCGTATCACGATGCGATTTCGAATCCAGGTCAATGGTATCACGTTCGCGTCAACACGCTGAAGGCATCGCCGAAATCGATGCTCGGAATACTGAGGCAGAATCATCCCGGCTGGTTGTTTGCAACCGATGCGAGCATTTCCGAAGCGATCAAGGTGAACGTGAGCGGACCGAACGAGATACAAGGCCTAGCAAACAAAATCGAGGTGGACAAGTTCGCTGCTGAATCTATTGCTATGTCTGCTCCGCTTTTCGCGCCTGGATTTATGCGCGCGATGAACAAGTTTGCGAGCGGGGAGATGGTGAGCATGGTCACCCGATTCACCACGTCATGGGACGGGCAGCAGCACGAGGTGCACTGCGGGAACGGGCAAGCAATGTATCCTTCAAATGCCATGTACAAGATCGGCAAGGGCGTGGCCGTCGCGACGTCGCAGTCGTGGTTTTCATCCCCTCCGGTGCAAGATTGGGACGAGTTCAAGGATGGTTTGCTGGTGGATCAGAACTTGCCGTCCATGCTTGCTGCCAAGGTTCTCGATCCTCGCGAAGGCGATGTCGTCGTTGATGTTTGCTGCGGAGCTGGTGGAAAGACCACGCACCTGGCGCAGCTGATGAAAAATACCGGGACCATCAAGGCGATCGACCGGTCGAGCAAGAAAATCCAACGATTGCAGGAACGAGCTGCTCGCATGGGGATCACGTGCGTACAACCCGTGACGACGCGTAGTGAACGAATGAAGCATGTCCTGGAACCGATCAAGGCTGACAAGGTACTCATCGATCCCCCGTGTTCTGCCCTTGGATTGCGGTTGAAGTTTTACATCGATGAATCTGCAAGGGATCTCGACAATTACCGTGCCAATCAAGAACGCATCTGGGACAACGTCATGAATGCGGGATTCGTGGTTCCCGGGACTCGTCTTGTCTACTGCACTTGCACGATCACGGTGGAAGAAAATGAGAAGCTCATTGAGAGGGTCATCGAAAAGCACGGGTTGAAGATCGTCGATCCAAGCATCAATCCCGGGCATCCAGGCATTGCCGTGGAGACGTTGTCAAGAAAAGAGATATCGCAGATGATCCGGTTCTACCCGCATCTCGACGATACCATCGGTTTCTTCATTGCAGTGTTGGAAAAAGAATAAGATACCGAGGATTCACGTGCGCCGTCATCTTTTTCTAAAGAAATGCATTGAATCCTCGAAATAGCCGGTTATTTTGCGAGAGTCGACCAATTTCTCGAGCAATTTCTCGACTGCATCGTTATCGATGGTCCATGGCACGTCCACTTGTTCCTTGTGAACCCGCTCTTTCAATTGCTTGCTCAAGTCCGTGATCGATACCTTTCGACCGACTTGAATCGTGTCCAGGAGCAATTCCTGGATCTTGGCTTCGAGGCTTTCCGCTTTATCGAGAACGCCGCATATATCCTTCGGTTTTTCGGGGCTCATGAGCAGCGCTTCGAGGCCATCGGGTATCTTGCTCTCTCCTGCCTTGAATTTCTTGAGTTTTTCCGCGTCATCGGCAATTTCCCGCGAAAGCGCGTTCAATTCCTTCATAAATTGTTCTTGATACTGTTCTTTCTCGGTCTTTGCCCTGAAGAGCTTTTGTTCGACAAGATCCATGTAACCCTTGAAGAATCCTTGCTTGATGGCCTTTTCAATCAAGCTTTCCAAGGTTTCCCCTTCCGGAATCGAGAATCCTTCTTTCTTTAATACCAATTCAAGATCATGTATCGGGACGGAACGGGAATCCATTAAACTACGAGACAAGATCAATGCGAACGTTTGCAGCATGCTGCGTTCCTTCAAATCGACTTCTGGCCCGGATTTCTTGATACGAGGCCCGATTCGCTTGTAAATCGTGCCTTCCAGCACGAACGGCATGTTGCGCTCCTTGATAGCTTCCAACATCAAGGTATCCGTGTTTAACTTCAAGTCTCGCAGCGGCAGCAAGTCATTCAGCAGGTACCGGAGCACAACCAAGTCCATCTCGTTCTCTTTCGAGAGCAAGGATTCAAAATAGTCCTTGGCCATTTTCTTCAGCTTATCCAGCTTCTGCTCGAAAATGCCTTTCATCTCATCAACGCGGGATTTTGTTGCAATATCTTTTTTCGGGCTAAACGAGGCTTTCTCCGATGCTGGTGCCTCTACCGGGGTGGAGGCCGGCGCGCGGGCAGGTTTGGATGATTTAGAGGTTTCGAAAAAAAAAAACACGGCCTTGATCTCCTCGGCATCCATGAAATACTTGTTCAACGCGCTCGTGTGAAGCTTGTTTTCGAATTCTTCAGCGTCTTTGCATGCATGGCACAGATCTTGAAGTTTCTTGATTTCCTTGTGAATATACGAATCGGAGCTGTACGAGTCTATGATAAGCTCATCGCCAACGATGCGCGATTTCAACACTCCCTCTTGATTGAGCCGGAAGAAAATCTCCTTAAATGAACTGAAATCCCCCTGGTAGGGTTCTAATACGGGATTGCTCAGTTTTTCATACAATTGCTTCAAGTTCATCTTTTTTTTCCCGGCTATTAGCTCAAAAAGACCGTGTAAGAGGAGTAATTCTGCCATGATCCACCCTCGTAAATAACGATGCCTAGTAAAACATTTCACTTCGTCGACTTAAACATCTGCAAAAGTGATTAATAATGATTGTGTATGGTTAATCATAATAACTTGTGCCGGTGATTACATGAAGATAGGTATTATGAGCGATTCCCACGACAGGCTAGAAAACGTGGAAAAAATCGTCGGAAAATTTAAAAATGCTAGTATTGGTGCCGTGTTTCATTGTGGTGATTTTTGTTCCCCTTTTGTTGCGAAAAAACTGGCACCGTTGGAAGGCATCCCGTTCTATGCCGTGCGAGGCAACAATGATGGCGATATCTTGTTCTTAAACGCGAATTTCACGAAGCTCGGCCAGATCAAGGAAAATTTCGTGAAGGTTGAGATAGAGAGCCGCAAGATCTTGATGCTCCACGGCCACACGATACCCGAGGAACAGATCACGGATATCGCATTGGGTGGTCACTTCGACATCGTCTTGTACGGCCATTATCACCACCTGAGGAACGAAGTCGTCGGCGGAAAAACCCTCGTGCTTAACCCCGGGGAGTCTTGCGGGTACCTCACGGGCGAAGGATCAGCGATGATCGTCGACTTGCTCGCGAAAGGAAAGCAAAACGTGGAAATCATCAAGATCTAATTTTTTTATTTCCCAATAAAAGAATCAGCATTGTCGAGATTTCAAAGGTTAGGGAAAAATAGAATGATTACAAGAAATGATTCTTGGCCAAGATATGCTTGATGTATTTCGGGGTTAAATCGGCGAGACGTCGTTCCCTCAATTCATCGCCCACATTTTTAGGCTCGAAATCGAGATTATTCAACTTGATAGACAAGATTTCCCGGTCGATGATTTCCCTTGTGTAAAAGATGTAATCGCATTTCGCGCAAGAATTGTAGTTGTTGTAGTTTTTCTTCTTGCACGCGGGGCATTTGGAGATCTTTCGCTCGGAAAATGCCCACATAGCCGTCACCATTAATGCGATGACTCCGATCAATATGAAGATGATTAAATTCCTGCCCTTGAGGTTATTCAGCAAGTATAGTATCGAACCCCAAATGTAATTGAGCAACTGGGACCAATCAAAAGGAGAAGTCGGTATGGTGTCCAAGTAAGGCTTGATGTTCGTATACACGAGCGCTCCAAATATCAAATCTACGACGAGTGCCGTGATACCCGTCCACCGCGCAATAACCTTCCTTGGCATTAGGTTCTTATATTTCGGTATAACGAGTTTTTTCCGCTCCTCATAATCGAGATTACCCCCGCCTTCGACGAACATGTCCGGGGTGGGAGCATTTTGCTCTTCAGGCGGGAGTAGTGAAATTGGTTCATCATTATCGTCGGGGAGTAAAGACATTTTTTCTTTCAACCGTTTTAGTTGAGGACTGGTGCACTTGGTATGGATTGCTCGAATATCAGACGAATGCTGATAGATTATTTACATTGATATAATCTAGTTGCTGCGAATAAAAATAGATATCGTTTTAAGAATAAAAAAGAGTGTTCACCTTTATCGACGTTTAACGGCCTGGTTTCACCTTAGTTTGGTCAACCGTGGTCATCGCAAGAGATAGTACTGCATAGAGTGATATACCTTATCTATGGTAGATGTTATTGTTAGTTATGCAACGGACGTAGGTGCGATTTTCTTGGCTTCAACCTTCGTTCTGCACCACTTCACTACTTCTTCAAGGGAGTTGCAGACCATGTCCAAAAATATGACACTCAAAAAAATACAATGGCGGGTATGGGCAATATTCATTTTACCATCCTTGTTCTTGGGTACCGTGGTGGCCGCTGGATATTTTGCCACTCTTGACCAGGCAACATGGACGCATCAAGCATTATCAACGAGCGCGGGTGGACCGGTAAATTGGTCGCCGGCGATTGTTCCATCAACGCTTTCCTACGGCATTAAGCATTCTTATCAAAACATGACAGACGGGCAAGACATCGTCCTTTCTACATCGATGCCCGTGACAACAACGAATATGACGTTCGAGAACGTGACTGTGAAAAACATTTCTCTGATGCTGGAAACTTATAGTTCCTTTCCAAAAGCGTCGGACAACACGTACCAGCTCTGGTATTTCCAGCAATTGAAGATCCCGGCTAGCTGTTACTTGCCATGGGTAAGCCTCTACATTCAATGTGCACAGATCGCATCAACAGCGAAGTGGCGGGTATCCATTTTCAACGCAACGAATAATTTTCCTGATCCACGCCCCGTGCCGCACATGGAAATCCCGAACTCTAACGTATCAATCAACCCGAAGTGGGATGGTCCCGGGATTCCGGTGCAATGGCAAGTCCTCGCGCACTGGGAAAACATCACCATACCACACGTTTTACTGAATGCTAGCAACACCATCTGCCAAGACGGTTTTTATCATTTCTTCATCGCTGTCTTGATGCCACGCCTGGACGGCACGTTACATTTCTGGTATTACGCAGCAGATAATGAGGGTGACGGGGTGGACGCGGGCACGGCATGGTATTCCATCTCCTCCGCTGGCATCATTTCAGGCCCCGGAACCAATTTACGGTTGTACACGAGGGAAATTCCATACGTCGATTTCACCCTCATCACGAAACTCGTTCCCATGAACCGTCAGGCAAGGCCTACCGCTATTGGTTTGAAGGTAAACGGCGAATTAGTAGCGAGCACGGGAAATGGTACTGGGTACCTATCCAGCACGACACAATTGATCCCGGCCAACGATCAAGTCCGCTACACCATCACCAGCGCGTGGAGCGATTTATCAGCGAACACGCTCACTTACGACGTCGATTGCGATTTCGAGCTTGGCCAGGAGATAATACCTGTGGTCCAAGCCAGTGTATCCGGCAGTGGTATGCGCGTCGATTGGCAAATGAATTACGTGGCAAGTTTCGTTCGCCCCAGCGGGATAGAAACAGCGCAGCTACGCATCAACATACCGCATACATGGACGACCATCCAGCTGTTCAACACCACCGCCGGTGGGCACGTCTTACGACCAAGTACTTTGACGTTGGCTCCGACGGGAAAATATCAACAATTTCTGGCGGCGAGCTTGACACCTGGCACGTGGCAAGTGACTGGTCGGTCACCTCTGCTCCCTGCGATTGCAAACCTAATATTGAACAATGAGACTGCGGATCTCGACACGGCAATCACGGGGGATGCGAGCGTCCCTGGTGGTCCGAACGGGCGCAATGAATCTTTGCAAACGGAATATGAAGGTGGCATTTCCGACATTTCAATCTATGCTGGCGATGCTAACAGCACGTCTAAAAGTGCACTGTCTTTGCTCGATGGCGAGTCCATCCGGTTTAAAAATTCCACGGGAAAAGAAGATCTCTTGGATATCTTGACCCGTATATACAGCGGCAATTACTATGCGAACTTCAACATCGAGGACGGGTTCGATCTCTCCCTCAACCTGCCGGAAGGTTTCAAGGAGGAAAATATCCACGATCTCGAACTGGTCCTGAATCACGAGGGCTTCAACGGGTCCTGGTGGTTTGGTAATGCTACCAATTCTTCTATACCGGAAAACGAAGCATATATGAACGCAAGATACAACGTGACAGAAGAATTGTTCTCCATTTTGCTGTTTTACGATTTCGACGTGGTTTTGGTGAATTTTTCCTACATCCCTGCCAAACAACGATACGCTGATATGTATACAAATTATTCTTGTTCTATTACCGGCAAATACGACGTGCCCCGCGAGGCCATCCAGGCCCTCGAATTCAACTTTGCATCGAATTTCAGCAGGTTCGACAACACGCAGACCGTGTACATCAAGAATCAGACGAGCGGGACGTTTATTCAACTATTAAATGTTGAAAATGCTACTGCGATCATGAATGACACGGCGTTGCATTGGGATAGTCGTAAGGAGACCACCATCCGCAACATCACTGAATTTATCTCACCTTTTGATAATGTTGCGGAATTCATGGTTCGAACAACCAATAAGACCTTTGTCGATTATGTAGGTAAGGATTTGGATTATTATATCGACCAGGCGGTGGTCAACTTCACCTACGCGAATAACATTTCCAACTTGACGATCTGGATGTATAACTGGACGAGCGACTCCTACACATCTGCAAATTTCACGATGTTTCCTGTTGCAGGCGTAATGTCCACCCGGATCGACTTGAAATCGCAGTTTGGTGATGTTCCCGGCATATTTAACGAGACCACGGGTTCGGTTCGGCTCATGGTGGAAAGCAATGCCATGATCCCCGTGTTCAACGAGATCTGGTGGGGAGTCGATCGCATGATGCTTAACATGACCTTTACCAAGTTCGACAGGTGCACCTGGAATCAAACAGTATACAACCAAGCCGAAGTCGCGAGGATCACCAGTATCGATAACACGCTGTTCGATGCACCCACCAATAACCATTCTATATCGTTCCAGGTCAATGACGTGGTGGACTATTGCGACAATTACACCTATGAAATGCTCTGGTCGAATGGCTCCGACGTTGCCCTGGCGCAGATCCCGTTCCGCATCAACCGGTATGCGGTTCGCCTCGAACTCACCGCGGGGATCGGAAGTGACATACTGATCACGGGGTCAATGGCCACGATCGAGGTCACGTTATCGCACGCTACCAATGGAACCGCCATCGCTGGCAAGGCATTGAGTATGGTGCTCCACGCCACGTACCGGAATGGCACCACGCACGACGTGCCGTTCGCGGGCTTGACGGACGAAAACGGCGTGTCCCGCATCGGGTTCGAAGCCTTGTCCGATTGGCAATCGTTCACCTACACGGTGAACTACAACGACGTGAATCCCCGGTTCAAGAACGCGACCTTGGATGTAACGACGATTACCCGTGTCTTGACGCCCGCGGAGAATGCGAGCAAAATTTTTATGGATAACCTCGTCATCATCATCGTGGCGGCCGCCGTCATCGTGATCACGGGCATCGTGAGGCGCAGCACCGACGTGAAGAAAAAACGCCGGTGGAAATCGGACGCCAACACGATCCGGGACGTGGTCAAGATCCAACACCTCATGGTCATCATGAAGAGCAGCGGTATGTGCATCGTTGACCGATCGTATTCCCAGATGCAACTCGATGGGGACTTGATTTCCGGGTTCCTCCATGCCATCGCCACGTTCGGGAAGGAGGTCGGCGGAAGGGGCACGTCCGACAAAAACACCAAGGAAGGCATCGTTTTTGATTACCAGGATTTCAAGATCTTGTTGCAAGAGGGAAATAACATCCGCCTCGCGTTGATCTTGAACGGCGTGCCAACCGAGAACTTGAAAGCAAAGGCAGAGCAGTTCATCAGCACGTTCGAAGTGGAGTATAACTTGCAAGACTGGCGAGGCAACCTCGATGCGTTCGCGGGCGTGGACAATTTCATCGAGCAGGCCTTCGAGATCACGCTCATCTACCCGCTGGTCGTGAACGCGAAGAAGACAAAGAAGCAAGTCAAGTCCGGCCTCGGCAAGGCGCTGG
>JAUQYW010000399.1 GCA_030587525.1 Candidatus Sigynarchaeota archaeon
CAGTGCCTTGATTTCCATGACATATTTCTTGTACGTGGTCTCGTCTTCGATGCCGTCGAGACTTAAATACACTTGCGCTACTTGCTCTGGTGTCTGGCGCACTTCGATGCGCTGCTTGAATGCATCGAAGCCATCAACGACGGTCGCGACGATGCCGATGATCGTGTCCACGATCCGCTTCGGGTCCTGCATGAGGATGACATGGCTGCTACCCAGCACCTTGCGCCATTTCGCATCGATGTCCTTCTCGTCATCCGCAACCTCATATTTTATGCGAAGCATGTAAACGTTGAATTTTTGCTTGAGCACGTCGAACACGTCCTCGCTGATGAGGTCGCTGCGGAGCTTGTCCTCGCCCGAGATGAATCGCCGGACATGCTCCCGGTTGATCTTCGCGTAAAAGCCCTCGTCCCCCACGAGAACGAAGAGGGGCCGCGGATTTTGCAAAGGACTGACGAGATTGCAATGACGCGCATAGTAATAGGCCATCAACTCGTAGCTTTCGCGGGCTTGACCCCCGCCACCGCCTTCCGGATAGAGCGACTTGATGTTCAGGTCAAGCTCCTTGCCCGTGGCAAAGTCCGTTACCTGGACAGGGGCTTGGTCGGAATACGCGTCGCCGATGGCCGCGAACGAGATCTCGAAATTATCCTTCAATTCCTTGGGCAAAAAAAGCATGATCTCGTTGTACAAGATGCAGAGTTTCTCGAAGATGATCTTCGGGAATTCACGCATGGACCCGGTCACGTCAACGGCGACCACGAGGGGAAACTTGGCCTTGGTGATGAGAACTTTGCCCCTTGGAGGCGGAACGATGGTTTTTGGCTCCTCGTATTTTCGCCCTGCATCGACGTTGTAAGATGCGGCACTTTTCTTTACAACCGCGGAATCTGTCGAAGTATCGTAATCGCTGCCATATCCACCCAATATTTTCACGCTCGCTAGATAACACTGGTTCTAAAGAATGATCCGTCGGTGGCATTATTAATCCTTCTAATCAGTTCCACGGCACAAGGATAGAGAAATCCGATCCATAACCACCCATGCTTGTCATTCTCCTTGTATGGCGTTAAATCTGTAAAATGGTGTAATCTATAAATTGATCTATCTGTAGGGCTATTAATTCTTTTAGTGATCTTTTTCCACGAGCATCTCGTCGTGGAAAATGCTGAACCCGAGGAAATTGGCGTTGTCTTGATACATCGCCGCCGTGTTGTTGAATGCCCTCAGCATTGATGCGAAATTATCGAAGGTGCTGAATCCCGCTCCGATGATGACCGGCGCGAGCTGGATCAACGGGTCTATCAACTCGCGATACGCGTATGCATTGTCGCAATAATACGTCATCGGCACCAGGAAATCAAGGTACTGGTGCATGATGGTGGCGGAACCGTTCGCGATGTTCACGGGATCGTGGTAGCAATTGCAGATCGCCGCCGACAAGGTCACGGTCCTGTTGGTCCCGAGCCGGGCATCCATCAACGCCTTGATCTCGGAGAGCAATAGGAGATAGTCGTTGAACTTCGCGCTGCGCGCCTCGTAATCGCCGGATATATCGGGTTCCAGGTCAAGGTGAATGCCCGGGATCTTGACGTTTTCCGCATCGAGAAAATCGAGGACACGCGTGATTAACAGGAGGCAGGCCGAATGGTTAAAATACGGCGCGAAATCCTCGCATGTCATCCAGTACAGCTCGATATCATTCGCTGCGCACTTTGCGATGATGTCCACCACCTTGGAACGCGTTGTGCCATTTGATAAATCGGTCGGAAGTGACATGAACAGGAAATTCAATCTGAATTCAAGAGCGTGGGCAATGATCTCGTCGTTAGACTGGCGATAAAATGCCCACGACCAAGCTCCGACGCGCGGTCGTTCCCGGGGTATCAAGCGAGCGTATGGGTCGCCCCGCTCTATCGACCACGGTATGTTGATGGCGGTTTCGGCAATCAAGGCCGCGAGGAACAAGAAAGCAAGAGATCGTCGCTTCATGGCTGATATTGGAAGGAATGCTCGCGTATTAAAACTTCGAATGTTATAAACCAGGATTTTAAGGTGTTAATACCAAGCGATCACAAGACTGGTTATACTATGCCAATAATTATCAAGCGGTCCAGCAGATCGAGCAAAGGAGGCTCGTCCGATGCGAGCATGCTGGAAATGGTGCTCGAACTTATCGGATGTATTGGCGGCGTTGTCGCCATGGTGCTCGCGATCGTTCTCGTCGTGGTGATCGTGTTCATCGGGATCGCATTCTTCGTTCTTTTCGTGGCGAGTGCCGTTCGCAGATACCGGTTAACCGCAAATGCACGATTTTACCAGCGGAGCATCTGGTTAGGAAATACACGGTTTGACACCAGCCATCTTCGGCAGTTATTGGTCTTGATTGACCGGGCGCAAGCAACTCCGAGACTCGTTTTTGAAATCACGGATACGAGCGGAAAAATCAAGCGGTTTCCCCTTGATCCGAGTACCGTGAAACCAGACCAGGTCGAAAAGCTCGCCAGCGCCATCCAAGCATTTGGATCCAGGTATTATCCTTTTCCTGTCGAAATCGGCACCATTTAATGAATTAGTAGACTGAATTTTTCAGGCAAAAGGAAGGAAAGGTTGGAAGCAGGGGTCGGCTATCACCGGAAATCCCCCTGCCTCCGAGGAAAGGAGGAGCATGTTTGCATTTGGCTTGGTGAACGTGATTGCTCGCGATCAGCACGCGAATTTCCTGTTCTTGAAATACTTTGAACGCACGACCACATCGACGTCATAACTTGCATCTTGACGCCGGGAACGTCGGCATAGCATCCCAGAAAGGCCGGAATCTTCGTCCTTGTCTCCGTATTTTACCATGCTGTTTGGCATCCGAACCACCTTTTATTTAAAATAAACCCACGCGATTGTTTACCCAAGATATTACCGGCCCAGTTGAGTACACAAATCGCGGGGTGTTCCCACGGATTGATATGATTTGATGACATATAATATTCTTTTTTACAACTATATGAAGGTTTTGCGTATCAATTATCACAAATTTCATTGATTTCGTACATACAAACAGGTTGCTTTCTCATCTTCGTTTCAAGGAACGGAGGATCGGGAAGGGAATTGATGAAAAATACAAACGAAATAGATATTTTTTCAAATTACTTTCGAAAAATGGGGAGAAAAATAGGTGAGAAGTGCTTTTTCCCGGTTTAATTTCCTGCCGGCTTGTCAAGCACGACGTCTTGCCGGCGCAGTTCTGCTTGCAGCGCTTTAACGTCAAGGGCGCGAGGTTCCACGCCGCGCTTGATGCATAATGCTGCGGCGACGCCAGAAGCTTGTCCAACGATCATAGTCGATGATATGCCGCGGTGCGAGTTGAGCGCCGTGAGGTGCTCATCCGCGTCGTCCGACTCGACGCTCACGCTCCGGGCGCCGAAGAGCAAGCCATCGATCTTTTCGGCGACAAGACAGCGGTACGGTATGTCATACCCAAATTCGCCACCCGGCGTGCTGCGACCAACGTCGTGCCCGGTATGGCGACCGACTACGTCCTCGAAGCTCTTATGTTTAAGGACATCGTCCTTCGTGAGCTTGTAAACGCCGTTCGGGATCCGGGTCTGGCGGAAGCCGATGGCGGCGACCGTGCGGTCAAGAAACGAGAGATTCCATCCAGGTATATACGCATGGATCCGCGCTTGCGCGGCAACCGCTTTCAGTTGTGCCATCTCGGCCTTGGAAACGACGAGCGGGTCAGTTTGGGGCCATTTATAGCTTGGACCCTCGATCGCGAACGTCCCGATGTATTTCGTCTCGCCACCGCACTCGACCTGCTTCGTTCGCACCGTCTTAACGTAAAAATTGATGATCGGGCTCGCTCCCGTCTTATTATATTGCTCGACCAAGTCTGGCTCGGCTTCACATGCCTTATCGATGATGGAAGCGAAACCACGTGTCAGAATTGTCTTGCCTTGGTGCACGTGATCTAGCATTTGCTGGTGATCCTTGGGATAAGAGGCCATACCACCGCACTTCCCGAACACGCCCTCATTCACGAATTTCTCGAGGTCCACGCCACCGATCCAGGCGTATGCCTGCATTGACATGACTTGCGTCTTGGGAACCTTGGCCTCGCCCATCCAGAACGACACGTCGGCATTTGCAGTACAGTCAATGATGATCCTCGCTTTAATGGCATATCGACCACCGATTGTCTCGACGAATACGCCCCGTGGTGCGGGAAGCCCGGACTTTTTTTCGGGCGGCAACACGTTGACGGCCCTCGCGTGTAGCAAGACATCGACACCAGCTTCCTCGCACATTTCAGCAAGGACCAGCTTGATGTCTTCGACTTCCAGCGGCACGTCGTTGCTCGCCCTGCCGTCGGGCACGCCCTTGAAGGGCGGACCTTTCCCATCCAGCCATTCCTTGAACAACGGATCGCTATGCCCCTTATCGACGATCCGCTTGATCATCTCCTTTCCAATACCTCGGGCAATGACTTGACCTGCATTGTTCGTGAACTCGCGGAACTCCCAGTGCACGACCATGCAACCGACCGCTTGCCCGCCTAAAAAACCGTTCTGCTCGACCAGCATAACGCTGGCATCCGTGTTCGCGCGCTTCGCCGAAACCGCGGCAGCCACGCCCGATTGGGAACCTCCAACGACGAGGATATCCACGCTCTTGAGAACCGGCACCTTCCTCGCCGGTTCCGTGATGAATTCAGTCGCCATGATGCTCTCGTGTCTCGAGACATGCCGGGAGCATAAAAAACGATATTCACTTGTAAAACTATTTGGTGGGATTAGTTGCGAATCAGCGATGCCATCAAAAAACGCTTGACTCCACTCCGACCAGACCGGAGCAGCAATTGTTGCTGCTTATTATTACGATAAAAGCTAATCTGGGGCCTTGACCGTGCTCTCTTGCTTAACTGGTGGCTTGCTCGTTGCTTGCCCGACTTTCAACTGGTATTTACTGAGCAACAAAATGCCTGCGATGCCGATGGCTATGCCAATGCCATAGGACCACCAGTTGCCAATGGTCTGGTTGAAAATCAAGATGCCGCCAATCACGGTCGTGATCATGTTGATCGCGCCACTCACGGGGTTAAAAATCGCCGCGGGGTTTTTTTGCAATCCAGTCTGGACGATGAAAAGATTTGCAACCAGAGCGAGCGCTATAGTCAAGAATAGGGGAAAGAACCCAGCCATGAAACCTTTGATCAAGCTGCCCGTCGCGTTGATTATGGCGAAAAAGTCGAGCGTGAACCATTGCAAGCACGTCGACATGAATCCGAGGGTGATGCCCGCCATGCACGCCATCAAGATGGGAATCTTCTTGGACAAAGCGCCCACGACCGCGACGATGATGATGCACGCGACGGAAAAAGCGGCGATTGCATCGTACCGTGTCAGCGCCTGCGGCGCGGAAACCGAACCGAACGTGATGAACACCGGCATGATCACGAGCAAGCCGATGCCCGTCTTGCCTTTCCAGTTAAGCATTTCCCCGAGCATTCGCCGTGCATACAATGCCAGCACGATGAGTCCCACGTTCAGGATCGGCTGGACAACGGTCACGCCCGTGATTTCAAGCGCCACGAAATACATCATGCCCCCGATGATGTTGACAACCGTGCCGGCAAGCCATTTCTTGCTCGTGAACATTGCCTTGAGCGATTTGAAAAATGTCTTGCCGGAAATCGTTTCCATCCGATTCAGCGCGAGTTTCATGAGCAACGGGGCAAAATTGAAGCATATTGTCGCGAGCAACGCGAGCCCGATGCCGCCAGCATACATGAGCGGTTCGATCTGTGAAATCATAGTTAGATGATAACTCCTTCTTGGCCATTTAAGGCTTCTATTCGGAATCTTCCTTTTCCTTCCATCTCGCGTAGAGATCGCGGATTATACCATACGCGAGCTTCGGGCTGCGGAACTCGTCGACCATGCCCTTGTTGTTATAAGAACGAGCCCGGCCGTCCGGGCGATTGGGCAGGTCAACCCGCGTGTCGCTGAACATCCATGTCCATGTCCCGCCGATGAAATCACGCTTCATGCACTCCGAGATGTAATATTGCAAGAACTCGGCCTGATAATCCTCCGACCACTTCGAAGCTTGCCATGACCTGTAACCTCGAAGCCCCTCGGCGCCGAACTCGGTGAGCACGATGGGCCGCAGCGGGCCGAACTCGTGGTCCTCGTCGAGCAGGATTTCGTGGAGGAGATTCACCTCTTGTATGAAATTCTCCATGTTCCCGCTGTACCAGCCTTGATAGATGTTCAGCGTGATGAAGTCCGAGAGCACGTGGCAGCGGTCCATGGCACCCCGGTTCGACACGTGGATGACCATGCGCTCTCCACCATCGACCTCGCGCACGTGCTTGTAAAGCGCCTCGTGAAACTTGAAGCCTTCATTGGACTCCGTGTGGCACTCGTTGCTGACCGACCAGGCGATCAAGCACGGGTGGTTCTTGTCGCGATCGTGCATCTCGTCGAAGTAGCGCATTGCTGTTGCTAGTACATCAGGATTTGCCATCATTTCATTATCGAGACTGTAGGCCGGGATTTCTTCGATGAACAACAGCCCGAGTTCGTCGCAGAAATCCAGAATGGCCTTTCCAGGGGGATGATGTGCCCCGCGGAAGCAATTGATGTTTGCTTGCTTCATCTTGAGCAGGTCCTGGAATCGTAATTGATCGGGCAAGGCAAGGCCAAAGTCGGGATGGTCCTCGTGGCGGTTCGTGCCCCTTAAAAAGATGCGCTTGTTGTTCAAGAAAAACTTATCATCCCGGATCTCCATCTTGCGGAATCCCCAATTCCACGACCGCTCGTCGACCGTTTTTCCGGTGCCGTCGAGCAGCCGGAACGTGACACGATAGAGCACGGGCGTGTCGGGCGACCACAACTTGATGGTCACGGGATTGAGCGCCATCGCGAAATCTTGCCCGAACTTGGTGCCAGGATCGGCCGTTATCATCTCCGTGCCGGTCGAGATGGTGCTCGATGTCTCGGCATCCACGAGATCGACGCGCAACGCGCCGGGAAACCTAACACCTTCCCGGTTATCCACCACGGCCCGCGCGAGCAACTCTATCTTGTCGGGAACGCTGCCGTCGCCTTTGCGATACTCGATGGCACTGTGCAATCGATAATCCGCGATCCGCACGCGCTGCTTCACGACGATCGTGACAGGCCTGTGGATGCCGTTGTAGTTGAACCAGTCCACCGTGTGCGTCCACGGCAACCGCTCCTTGTGGCCCCACGAGTTGTCAACCAGCACGAGCAGTATATTTTGATCCGTGCTACTCGTTGGCAGCAAAGCATCATTGATGTCGAACGAGAATTCCGTGTACCCGTTCTCGTGCTCGCCGAGGAATTTCCCGTTGAGCCATGCCATGGCATGCGAATTCACGCCGCCAAACTTGAGCGTGATCACGTGGTCGCCCGCTTGCGATGGTTCCGGGAAAAATACCTTGTAAAAAACAGTGCCAAAGAACCGGAAGAGCGAACGCTCGTGCAAGTTCGTCACGGAAGGAACGATGCACTTTTTCCACGGCCTTGAACTCACGAACTCGCTGACGGAAAATGCTGGACCATCGACGGCCTTGAATTCAGCCTTCAAGTCTGGCCAGTATTCCCATATACCGTCCAAGGAAATCTTGCAGCGCATGCCCCGATGTATCGCTACACCACCTAATAAATCGATTGCCGGGGAAAAATCGGGAAAAAGTCGCAGTCGCAACTACTCGTTAAAAACGAGTATTGCATCGTTATATGAGATCGCCGTAATATTGCAGAGTGTGAAATAGAGATAGACGATGATACTTTATGGCAACACCTTTTACAATAAAAAGCGCCGTGCGAAAACTCGTGGCCGGGGGTGTCATTATTTGTATAATAGGCGTTTTTTTCATGTTTTTCCCAACAACGAGTTCCTATGCCGATTTTCTATGGCATACAATCGTTGGAATGGCAGACTTTGGCCTTGGTATATCTAATTTCATCATCGCAGCATATGCAAAGGCGAGGTTACATGACGAAGCAGTACCGTTTTTTCAAGCCTAGACAATCTTGGAATGCGACGGAGATAAGTCTTCACATGGAATCCCGAAGAGGGCAGCGGAATCAGACCGCTCGTGATAACCGCGCGGACTCGTGTTCAAAAGGCACGGGCTCCAAAGCATG
>JAUQYW010000413.1 GCA_030587525.1 Candidatus Sigynarchaeota archaeon
TGGGTCTTGAAAAACAAGCGTGGAAAAGCCATCAAGCCCACGTTCATTTCCAACAAGTTCCAGTACGCGCTCGACGTGACACATCCAGGCGTGAAGCAATATTTGAAAGAGCTGATCACCTTTTTCGTCAACGAGATTGGGTTCAAGTACATCAAGATCGACTTCGTGTTTTCCACGATCACGGAGGATGCCGTGTTCTACGATGAGGCAGTGACCCGGATCGAGGCATACCGGGAAGCGCTCGGCATTATGCGAGCCGCCGCGGGGAACGATGTCTTCATCCTAGGGTGCGGGGCTCCTCTGATGGAGAGTATGGGGCACGTGAACGGCATGCGTATTAGCATGGATACTGACCCTCACTGGGCACGATTCGACGCTATCCTTTCCCGTTTAAACATCCTCGTGCCTGGTATGAAGCACGCTTTGCTCAACACGATAACCCGGAGCTGGATGCACAAGAAATTCTGGATCAACGACCCGGATTGCCTCATGGTCCGCTTGACCAAGACGCGGTTGACCGAGTCCGAGATATTTACCGAGATCTCGATCATCGGCTTGAGCGGTGGCCAAGTGGCGATTTCAGATGACTTGAGCCGGCTGCCCTCGGAGCGCATGCGGTTGATAAGCCTCATCCAGCCGGCGTACCCGGAGCCCGCGTTCTCGCCTGATATGTTTGTGAAACAACTGCCGGAGGTGTATATGGTTGAAGGGTCGTCGAAAGCGCACGGCACATGGAAAGTGGTCGCGCTAGTCAATTGGAAACCCAAGAAGCGAGGGATGGTGCTCGATTTCGGCCAGATCCGCTGTATAGAATCTAAACGGTATCACGTGATGGATTTTTGGGGCAAGAAATACCTGGGCACGCATGCCGGGAACGAGAAGGTGTCGTTCCTGCGTATCGCACCTCATGGCTGCAAGTTATTGAGGATCACGGAGGATCCTGGACCTGGTCAACCTGTTATTCTCGGCTCCACGCTGCACGTGGTGCAAGGTGCGCTAGAAATCGCTCAATTTAAGCTCGATTTAACCTCCAAAACGATGACAATGACCCTGGAAAAGCACGGGAAGAACCAGGGCACGATTTTCGTGAAGCTTCCCGCGCGTGTTTTATTCGCAACTTCTAGTGGACCTGGATACTCGATAAAAGACGTGAGCGAGGATGTCTATGCCATTGAGGTTGACTTTGAACGCGAGTTGCATATCGAGTGCAAGGTGGAAATGGCTTGAAACCACCATCACGCGGGTTGTTATCGGGAAGTTGAAATAGTTATTTAGGTTTCAATATCATAGTTTAACTAAGAACCGTATAAGTCCTAGAACATTCAAACGGGTGGTTAAAATTAAGGTACGTGCTTGTCTTCGATGCAAAGCGTATGTTGTTGTCAAAGAAGGTTACAAGAACCAGCAAGCAATCAAGATTTTTGAAAAGGACCACACGGGCCACAATATGGGCACGCTCGATTATAATGAAGTCAAGGATAAAGCCTCTGGGTATGAGAGTAAAACGAACTTTTACATGGATAAAGCCTAAAACCGAATTCTCACCATTTCTTCTTTTGTTCGCATTTTTTGAATCTCGCATCATTCAGCTATTCTGAGTCTAGCATCGGCGGTGATATATGTCGTGACGGAGGACAAGAAACTCGCAAGTACCGGCAAAGAGGAACCAAAGGATGCAAAAAAAACAGAACCTGCCAGTGAAAGCGAGGAAAAAATCAAGAAATTGGCCGAAAAACAGAAGCAACTTGAAGAACAGTTGAAGGCCAAGGATAAAAAAATCTCGGACCTGGAGAGCGACCTGAAATGGTCCCGCGCCGATTTTGACAATTTCCGAAAATCTACGGAAAAACACATGGATGCCGATAGGGAAGCTATGCAGGCCAAGTTGCTGAAGGATTTCTTGCCATTTTTTGACACGTTCGACAAGGCTATGCGTGCGGCATCCGATATCCAGCAAAAAAGTCCCGATCTCAACAACGGGCTCAAGCAATTCTTTGGCGGGCTTGAAGGCCTTTATAAAAACTTGAACGCCATCCTCGACGCCAAGAAATTGAAGCGCATCGACGCGCTTGGGAAGAAGTTCGACTACAATTACCACGAAGTCTCGCTTCAAATCGAGGACGAGCAGCTCGACGAGGACACCGTCGTACAAGAAATCCAGAAGGGGTGGCTGTTGAACGGGAAAGTCTTGCGTCCTGCGATGGTCGCAGTGTCCAAGAAGCCTGTTAAAAAAACACCCGAACCGGTTCCAGAGGAACGGGAATTCGAAGAAGACGAGCCAAAGACCGAAAAAAAAGGAAGTTCCACGCAGCCCCCTGATAGCCCTGACTCCGAATCGAGCTTCGATGATTGAACGCCGAAATCCATCACCGGGCGTTTTATCTTTTTATGCGATGATGCTGAAATAGTGACGTGAACGTGTGACGTGGTGGTGCAAACCATGGAAGCATTGCTCCTGGATAAGTATGGCTTGAAATATGTCGTGAATCATCCCGAGCCGGCCATGAAAGATGATGAGATCCTCATCAAGGTCAAGTCAGTTGGTATCTGTGGCACGGACATGGCGATTGTAAACGAGACCCTCAAGGCTCCACTGCCAATAATCCCTGGCCATGAAATTGCTGGGATCGTGGAAAAAATAGGGCCGAGCGTGCCAGCCAAGATGAAGCAACTCGTTGGTAAGCTCGTGACAACCGAGATCAACACGAACACGTGCGGAACATGCTTTTTCTGCAAAGCAGGGATTCCGACACAGTGTTCCCAGCGCAAAGCGCTTGGCATCGATGTGAACGGTGGTATGGCTGGATTCATCACGGTCCGCCATGACCTGGTTCACGCTTTGCCCGACGGTATGAGCGCCCGCGAGGGCACCTTCATCGAGCCCCTCGCTGCCGCGGTGCAAACGTTCAAGATGATGCCGCTGGCAGATGCCGATGATCACGTGATCATCATCGGTGCTGGGAAGCTTGGCTTGCTCATCTTGCAAGTGCTCGTCGGAATGGATCGCGAGGCGGGAAAAAAGAGCCCCAGGAAGATTATGGTCATCGATCACCACGATTTCAAACTTGAGTTGGCCACGCAATTCGGCGCGACCGTGACCTTGAACACGACCCGGATGTCGGAAGCAGACCAGGTCAAGAAGGTTATGGCGTTCGCGATCGGGAAAGGCGCAGACATCACCATCGAAGCCACGGGGAATCCCCGGGCTCTCAATCAAGCGGTCTACATGACCCGCGCCCGCGGCAAGGTGGCGCTCAAATCCACGCATGGCGTGCCCGTGCCATTCGATATGACGGTGGGCGTGGTCAAGGAAATCACCTTTTACACGTCGCGCTGCGGCCCGTTCGAGGATGCCATCGCGCTGGTGCGCAAGGGCCATGTCGAATTGAAATCCCTCATCACCGAAGTCTTCCCGCTTTCCCGGGGTCCAGAAGCATTCAAAGATTTGAATTATCGAAAGGGAAATGCCATCAAATACATTCTCGAGCCAAAGGAATCATAAAAAAAGAAGATCACTTGAAAAGCTTGAACGTGCGGATTTCATGGGCCTTGAAGTCCGCCAGCAGCGACAGCCGGCTGTCCTTCGTTTTTTCCGTCGAATAGCGCGCCTCGACAATGCATGATAATGGTCGTTCCAGCAAGTCAGTCTCGATTATTGTCGAGTCTATTGGAACTAAGCTAGGGTCAAATGACAAGATAGCGCGGTTCGCCGCGTCGATGGCATTGACGACGCGGATCACGATCGCGTCGCGCTGGCCGTTGGCCGAATCCATGAACGGGGGCAATTTCTCCGAGGGCTTGACAACGGTGACCTCGATCGTCGGTTTATCGACGAGCACCCATCGGATCCAGTTGGCGGCGCGCGGGTGCGCGTCGTGAATCCACGAGCGCATGCTGCTAATGGATATATCTTTTCCCCCGATGACCGAGCGGGTGCCCTTGTTATCGACGAGAGCCAAGGCTTGCACGGGCGCATTGAACCCGTGGGCAGCCTGGTGGATTTTTCCCTTGCGCCACGATCCCTGGTAGGGTAGCAGCCACAAGCGCGCGAGGTGGAAGCCTTGATCCGCATAGCTCGGTGGTTCCCCGAGGCCTTTTTCGAGCCGCTTCTTACGCTCGTCTTTCGCCCATGCGACGGTATTCGTCTCGGGGAATTTCGGCCCATGAACAATGGAAACGCCAAGATTTCCATCACGCGTGTCGAACCCGTATTTACCTTCGTTGATAACTGCAAAGCCAGCAGAAGCATCATCACTTTCTATGGCTACGAACGTGTGCATCCATTTTTCCCACCGTGGCACGTCTCGATTGGCGCTGGGCTTGTTTAATCGCTTGGACGTGGCATAGCAAGTTTCGGCGACAGAATATGTTGCATGGAGTGAATTCGGGATCTCGTACTTGAGCAGCGTTTCGATCTCGTGGAAATCGAGGGCGATGCTGACGCCAACGCCTTCTATACCGGTGATGACATGGTAGTCGATGATCGCCCGGGAACCGGAACCGAAGAATTGTGTGGACCTCGTCGTCCAGCGGACTGGCCCGCTTTCCACGATCTCGACGGAAACGGGTTGGTCGAAGATGGCCTTGGGATGGGTCCAGTATCCGGCCTGGATGTTCCAGCATGGCTCCCGGTATGGCTTGTCCTCGTATGCCTTGAGGCCGCATGGGCCTTTGAGGAACGTCGTGCTGCCTGTGGTGAGGCGTTCGAGCATGCCCGTTTTCTTGCTGATGCCAATGGACCCACCCGGGAACTCCGTGCAAGCAATCATGTCGTCGGACGATGCCTGGCACGCGCTTTTTTCTTCTCGAATTCCACCCAATGCTGCGAACGCGGCGCCCGAGAGCGTGTTCATCCGGTGAATGTCGTTCTGGTCATTTGCTCCTACAGGCACCGTGGCGAGCCACGCGACGAGGGTCGTCCAACCTGGTAACCATGCCGGGAAAATCCACCTGTCTGGTTTCTTGTCGATATCCGGGCAGACGTCATCCCCTTTGACGAGCTGCACCGGGTTCATGTTGCCGGCGCTGGCATCGATAATGACGCCGAACGGGATCATCCCGCGGAGCTGGTTCGCCGGCACCTCGGCAAGCTGGTTAAACGTCACGCCCGTGGGGTTCGCGAGCACGACCGGGATCAGCGTGATCTTGTCAACCGGGATCGATTCCTTTTCCGTCACCTTGATCGTTTTCGCGATGGGCAGATGCACGGAAACCGGTCCCGAGTCGCTCAACCCGTGGGCCTTGCCGATAATCTTCAATGCTTCCCGGGTGATGCCCTCTAGAAGTGGCTTGTCTTGCGACCAGAACTCGAAGCACTCGTCATACACTTCGGGAATGGAGGTCCCGGGGAAAACGTCGTGGAATTGCATGAGCAGCACATTGTGCCAGATTTGCTCGATGGCGTTGCTTGCTGCAGGGGTTTGATCGCCGTCGCTGGTGTAGAACTTTTCCAGCAATTCGATTTTTGCTCCTTTCACGGTCTTCATTGCCATCGCGCACAATGCCTCGCTCATGGGCAAGTGCCACTCGAAAAACCTGTTCATGCGCTTCACGAGCGTCTGCGTCGTGAGGCTCCCGCGGTGGAACTCGTAGTAGAGTTCATCGCTCCAGACGGGCAAGCGGTCCTTCCACTTCGCGAGCAAGTCGAAAAACTCGCGGCTGTTCGACCATGTTGCGACGCCGCGATCGACCATGCCCCGGCAAGTCGCGACCTCGACGCCCTGGGGCCCGTGACCACCATCGCCCTCGCCGAAAAACACCCCTAGAATTGGAAGGTCGTCAGTCGACACCTCGGGCCTGTTCTCGGCGAGGTCCATCTCGTAATTGCACGTTAGCCAGGTACCGGGCTTGAGTAGCTTGTAACTGTTAACGTATGATTCCTTGACCGTGCTGTCCCCCTGGGGACGGTCGAAGGTCTGGATCGGGCCAAGCTTTCCTTCGATGCCAGTGAGATAACTGAGCAGCCGCGACCCGTCAGGTGCTTCCCACACCCAGGCCCAGAACGGCCACTTGGTGTCCTTGTTCGAAACGAGCTTGGTCGTGAAGAACCCGTCCATTCCACTCTTGGAGAAAATTTGCGGTAAATTGTTTGCATAACCGAATGAATCGGGGAACCACGAGATCGTGGCAAGGCGACCGAAATTCTTTGCGTAAAAGAGCTGGCCGTATAGGCACTGACGCACCCACGCCTCACCCGAAGGCATGCGGCCATCGGCTTCGGACCAGCAGCCTCCTTGCGGCTCGTGGCGGCGTCGTGCCACGTCATCGACCACGTTGTTCCAAATCTCGGGATTGTGGAGCTTGATCCACTGGTATTGCGCGGATTGGCTGCCCGTGAACGTGAATGGTGCGAATAACTTGAAATGCTCGTGCGCCTTGTTAAACGTCGTCTCGGCTTTCGCCACGCCCTGGCGGAAGTGCCACATCCAGCCGAGGTCAAGGTGGCTTTGCGAGATGCAATAAGCGAACTGCTTTGCCGTGTCCCAGCCTTCCTTCCGGAGGGCATCGAGCTTCGTATCTATGTGTTTTTGGAATTCCGGGTTTAGGTATTCACATTCTTCCGGGTCGTTCGAGTACCAAGCTTCCAAGACATCGATGCCACCTCGCGGGAACGTGACTTGCTGCTCGTACCATTCAAAGTCGCGCGGGGAGCCGGAATAACGGCCTGTCGGGAAATGTTCGGGGAATAGTTTTTTTCGTTGTGACATTAGATCATCGCTTCTTCGCAGCTTGCTTTCCAAGCACGAAATGCCAGCCACAAACGCCGTTCTCGGCTTGTTTCGGTTTTATTTTCGTGAATGGCGTAAATACACATTCAGTGGTAAAGGCGGGGTCGACGGCTTTGGCAAAAGAATCGTAAAACGTGAAACCAATCTCGTAACAAACGGTACTGGCCTGGGTTTCGGGTCGCCCGACCTTTTTCATGCCCGCGAGCGTTTTACAATCGTCGACCCAGAAAAACAGTTCTTCGCCCGTCTTCTCGATGTGGAATTTCAGCGTCTTGTTGAACAAGGATTTGACCAGGAGCATTTCGAGAGCCTTGACCGGGCTGTCGTTTTTTTTCAAGATGCCCTTGTCTTGATAATATTTCACCAATCGCTGTGCCTCTTTCTGGCCAAAGATCTTCCACACGTCCCGGTCTATCTGCAACGCCTTGTCAAAGCCAAACTGCTCCTCGGTCTTCATGAACCAGAGTCCATCCAAGATCTGAAACAAGGCGGAGTATAACGTTTCTCTTTCGTCACTATCGTTCGCAGAGTTCATGATTAAGAAGAAAGGATAGAGAAAATTAATAACTAGCGTTTTAATCGAGCTCAATAACTCCGAGCTAGGTAAACCGTCACGGGATTGGGCGCCCCGCAAGCGATGCACCGGTCGAACTTGATGGGCTCGGGATCCACGCGCTTGCCCCGGACAGCACCACCCGTGCCTTTCTCGACCTTTTCCGCGCACGTGTAAGCACTCATGTCGATCGAGCACAAACCGATGCACGCGATCTTGTTGTGTTCGAGGGCTTCCTTTGCATCCTCGATATCATCGCATTTTTGGATGAATGTCTCAAACTTTTTCAAATGCTGGTCTCGAAGCTTTTGCGTGTAGGACTTTGCGATTTCTCCCAGTATTTCCACCAGTTTCGCACTCGGAACGAAGGTCTTTTCCCGGGGATTCCGGGTCACGACCACGACCTGGTTTTTCTCGATGTCCTTGGGGCCGATCTCGATCCGCACGGGCACGCCGCGCATCTCCCACTCGTTGAACTTTTCTCCCGCCGTGATGTAGTCCCGGTTGTCGAACTTGACCGTATAGCTCGTCTGCTCCCTCAACAAAGCTTCGGCATCCTTGCACGCCTTGTCGACGGCTTCTTGCTGGCCCTTGAAGTAGATCGGGACGATGACCACCTGGACCGGTACGATGTCCCAGGGCAATATCAAGCCTTGATCATCGCCGAGCACGGCCACCATGGCGCCGTAGATACGGCTAATGGCGGGACCATAGCACGTGATGTAACCATATTCGTCCTTTCCTTCCTTGTTGACGAATTTTACGTCGAATGGCTTGGAAAAGTTCTGGCCGAGCAAGTGGGTCGAGGGGAGCTGGATAACCTTGCCGTTTTCGAGCAATGCATCTGCCGCGTAGGTATGGATGGCACCAGCAAACTTGTCCCACTCGGGGCGCTGGAAGAAGATGATGGGAATACAGAACTCGTCGCGGACGACCTTGTATGTCGTCTGCATATCTTCGAGGACTTGCCTCTCGGCATCCACCAGCGTGGCGAAGACGTCGTGTGCCTCGATCCAGTGGAATTCACGCGCGCGGAAGAACGGGCGCGTGGCACGGCCCTCGTACCTGAACACCTGGCAACTCTGGTACCGCTTGAAGGGAAGGTCCTGGTAACTCCGGATCCAGTAATGGTACATGCTGTAGAGCGCGGTTTCGCTTGTCGGGCGCAAGGCAAGGGGTTCCTCGAGCTTTTCATGGTTCCCGCCGGCCTCCGTGACCCAAAATACTTCCGGCGCGAAACCCTTGACGTGCTCCGATTCCTTCTCGAAAAAACTCTTGGGGATAACGGTCGGCATGATGAGCGGCAAGTGGCCATTCGCTTCCAAGATGCGCTCGAACTTCTGGTACATGAGCTTGATCGAGATGACCGCCCACGGCATGTAGCAGACAAAGCCCTTGACGCCGTACCGGATGTCTGCTAGCTCGGTTTTTTCCACGAGCTGCGTGAAATACTCGCTAAAATCGTCCGCTTTCTTGACGGTGATCGCGGACATGGGCTTTTTTTCGCCATCCCCCGCGGGTTTTTCTTTTTTCGTTTCCTTGGATGTCTCCTTGGCCGGTTTTTGCTGCTTCGGCGCCTCTTTCACGCCGGCATCGCCAGCCGCCTTTGTTTTCTTGCCTTTTTTCTCGGACATGATCGGAGTCACGGCTTGCAAGATATGTGATTCGAGAATCGTTCCTTCAAGATCGTGAATCCTCGCCTTCTTTTTTACTTGTTACCTGGCTGGGAAATGTTGTCTGCTAAGTAGGCTTTGGTCTTTATCTATCGTTTAAGGTATGGGAAGCTTCAAAGTTCTTGCGATGCAAAACAGCAGCGAAAAATCGAAGCCCCCGGACGTCAATTTCTCGCCAATTTATTTCTTATCATTTTCCGGCGACTTGCTGGGGTCGCTTATGATCGTAGCTTGCGTTTTGGTCGGAAACCGGCTAGGTTTAACGGGCATCATCACGGGCGTACTCGGGAGCGCTTATGGTATGTCATACATGTTCTCGCCAGCAATTTTTGGCCGGATCAGCGATAAAATTGGCCGGCGCAAGAGCTTGATGGTGGCCAGCACCGGATTCACGATTATCTCTGGTATATTCCTTGCATTTCCGACCAACGTTTTTCTGCTCGTCGCCGGGCAAATCGCTGTAGGATGCCTATACGGGTTCTGGTGGTGTTCGATCGAAGCTTTAATTAGCGAGACCTCAACACCGGCAAATCACCAGACCAAGGTAAACTTGTTCTGCGTGTCATGGAGTCTCGGATATATGCTGGGCCCCTTCCTCGGGCCAATCCTCGAGATCATCGAACAAATTTTCTCTTTTCTCATCCTCTTCATTTTTTCCATCGCGAATTTTGCTGTCATCTATTTTTGCATTCCTGGTTCACTGGAAGGTGCAAAACGGCGGGCTGAAATTGAATCCGCCCCATTTATTGCTGACCAGAGCATGGATCCCCGGAGCACCAAGCGCGTGATGCTAGCCAGCATAATTCTCGTCCTCTCGATCTTCACCTACGCTTTCACGAAGAGTTTCTTCATCGGTTTGTTCCCCGATATCGCGAAAAATCCCCCGGGCGTTTTCGATAGTCCGCAACACATAGGCTGGGGCGGTTGGGAGACAGGCATTGCCTTGCTGGTGTTCGGTCTTGCCCGAACCATCACGTTCATCATTCAAAACAAGCTCAAGAACCATTCGGTCGGCTTACGGGTCATGCTCGCCCTGGCATTATCTGGCAGTTGTTTCCTTTTTATAACGACGACGGCTTTTCTTGCTTATCTGGTGTTCTTCGCCCTCGTCGGCGTGCTCTCGGGATTGCTCTACACAATGACACTGGAGCTGTTGTTGCAGCTCAACAAGGAAAAGAAAGGAAGAATCGCAGGGCTTTTCGAATCCGCGATCGGTATTGGGACGATGTTAAGCCCTCTTCTGGGGGGGTTCGTGCTCGGGGCCAGTTCCTACACCACAGCGTTTTTCACGATGGCGGCGATATCGACGTGCATGCCCGTGGTAGCCCTCCTGCTTTGGATCCTTCTCGTGACGAAAAAAGAAAAGTAGACGGATTGCTTCAATCTTACGATTTCTTGAGGTTTTCGATCCGTTCCTTGAAAAGATTTTCGGTGGCTTCCATATCGGGAATCACGTTTTTTAATACGCCAATCCAGAAGAGCGGCAAGGCGCACCAAAAGATGATCGAAATATTGATGCCGACCATGTTTCCAAAATTATCTGCAAGGATTCCTCCTAACAAAGGACCGATTGCTTTGCCCAAGATATCGAAGAAATTGGCACTCGCCAGCACTGTGCCACGGTGTTCCGGGAGATTGATGTCCACGACCGTAGCATACCAAGAACCATTTGTTCCTCCGTTCAAGAAAAGACCAAGACTGACCAATGTTATCATCAATACTGCGCCCGGTATCATCAACAAGTCGCCAATGGAACCACCATCGGGCAACCAAAATGGAACCATCAATCCGAAGAAAACAAAGGGGATAGGAGCAATGTTCGCAAAAAGAGCCATTCTCACGCGTGCCTTCTTATTTCCCTTCTTGTATGAATTATCTGCGACGAAACCGAACACGAACGTCCCGAGAAGTGTCCCAATGATCACGAACGCCAGGAAAATGATGGCCATCGACTCCGGAACATTATGCTCTTGTCGTAAATATGCAAAAAGTAAAAATAGTATTATTCCGGTGGGTATCGTATCAACAAAATTCACGATCAACCAGATATTGGTCTTTTTCTTGAAGATCACCTTCAAATCCGAGCGTCGGATCCTGTAAGAGTACTCCCTTCCTTCTTTTCCTGCGAGGTAGATGTAATCCCGGCCGATGCGGCTCGGTTCTTTTAAGAGTAATGTCATTGCCGCGCAAGCAGACCCCGCGATTCCAATACACGCGTAGGAAATGCGCCAGTCGATGTCGATAAAGATGACGCCGAGCAGCGTGCCCAGCACCGTGCCGATGAGCGTCGCGATGGAAAAATAGGAAAATCCCTTGGAGCGGTCCTTTTCTGACACGAAATCCCCCGTAAGCGAGAATGTCGACGGAATGACGGCGCCAAGGCCGACTCCAGCGATGGTTTGAAGCGTAAAGAAGAGGAAAAACCCGTTCACGCCTGGTCCGACGGTAAAAACCAAGATGGATGCTATCGAAAAAATCACGGTTCCCACGAACAAGATCCGAACCCGCACGAGCTTGTCTGACAAGTATCCAAAAAACACCATGGTAATGCCGCTCGTAAGCATAGCCGCGAAGCTCATCACAGCGAGCTGACTTTTATCACCCCCGAAACCAAAATAATTCGAAACCGTGAGCAAGTTCGGTGAAATCAAGTTCTGGATCGAGTAGACCAGGGATATGGCAAGGATGAAGAGAGTGACAGCGAGGTGAAACCTGGGCACTTGAGTTCGATTTTCCATGGTCTTAACCTCGTCTACGCGGTTAAAAAAATTCATGCAAATTCTTTATATCACCGAGTTATATAACCACATAATAATATTTGACCGTGAAAAAAATGACATCACAAGCATCCCCGGAAATAGAAAGCGGCGTGCACACGCGAGAAGTCGCAGTCTATGCAATTTTTTCTGCCTTGATGGTTGTTCTTACCTTGTTACTCATTCCCGTGCCGCAGCCAATTCAATTCATCGGATTTGCACCCGTCTTGATATATGTTTTGGGGATCTTGTTGAAACCGTGGCGAGCGTTTGTCGTTTGCTCGGTGGGTTCGGTCATCGGCCAACTGCTCGCAAGTATGCTCCTCGGCGATTATGCCACGCTCCCCGTGTACTTACTTGGCGCGTTCGTGGCAAGGGGTCTTGAAGGGTTGCTCATCAGCGCGCTGGAAAAATACGTGGTGCGTATGCGCGAACCAACCATGAAACAGCGATATGCACGGGAGCTGTGGATCTTGCTAATTGGTGGGGCGTGGGAGTTTGCCGGCTATTACATCGTGGGTGGTCCTTACTACTTGATCACATCCGCCATCACCATGGATGTATCTTTGCTGTGGTACTTGCCCGTGCTCATCGATCTGGTCTTCATTCCCGTCGCGATCGCCGTGATCTTTGCCATTCGCCGGAATTTTCAGCAAGAATACCTGGATCGGCTGCTTTTTTTGGATAAGAAGTAAGTTAGGAGACTAGCAATTTAGTAGTGACTATTTAACCGTATACGTTGTCAAGCTAGCAACAAACGAATGGACACAAGGGGCTAATTATGGTGCGGATAACGCCCGGGAATAATACGGATAAACCAGGAAAATTCACCGTAGCAGCTTTGAAATCGATCGTGTTCGACCGGCTCGGCGTCACTTCACCTGACGTGCTTTCAAAACCTGGACCTGGACGAGATTTTAATGCCATCAAGATCGGCGTTGATGACGTGTTTTTAATTGCCACGGATCCGCTCTATGTGAACCCCGTGTTTGGTCTGAGCGAAGGCTCGTGGTTGGGTTTCCAGATCATCGTGACCGATATCTTGATGAGCGGGTGCTGTCCCGAGTTCGGAATATTCACGCTGAGCCTTCCCAACGGCATCGCCCGGAACGTGTTCGAGCAAATCTGGTCGATAATCGACTCCGAATGCAGGCGGCTGGGAATTGCCATTGTCTCTGGTCATACGGGAAGCTATGATGGCTGCGAGTTTCCTATGCTCGGTGCCGGCGTGCTACTTGCCCGGTGCAAAGCGGGCGGGTACATCTCCCTTGATACCTTGAAAGCTGGTGATGAAATCGTCTTGGCTCATGGACCAGGGTTAGAAGCGATCGCATCGTTGCTCCGGGTTGACTCAGATGCGGGAGAGGCCGTGTTTGGCACTCGGTACGAATCCGTCAAGGCACAAGTATGGCAATGTTTGAGCGTGGAGAAACCCGTCAGCATTGCTCGCTCTTATCTTCAGCACACGAGTAAAGATTACATTAATCCAATAACGGCGATGCATGACGTCGCTGAAAAGGGCGTGCTTTGCGCGGTTAATGACTGGTGCGAAGCGACCGGCTTGGGTTGCGACCTGGATCTCGATGGCTGGCCGTTCGATCCCCGGATGAAGGCTTTTATTCAACACTACTTCAAGAATCTTGAGGATATCTGGCGAGCAAGTGGCCAAGGTGGTGTCATCATCGGGTGTCGTCCCGATGCAACGCAAGATCTCTTGAATGAATTCGACAAGAATGGCATCGTGGCAAGAAAAATCGGGAGGATGACGCCGAACGGGACCAAGCGCATGTATATCCTGAACGGCCACGCCCGTGAGTTATTGCCAGACGTGGAGGACCCTTTCTGGGGTGTATTCACGAAGGTTCTCAAGAAAAACGCGTAAATGCGCTTGGTGGAAAGGAGAGCTGGTGAACTTGAGATTTCCTTGCGAAACGGTCGTCAAGAACTTCTTGACATCGTACCGGCACTCGCTGATCAAGGCGTTAGCCGCAACTGGGTGGACCCAGCAAAAGATAGCGGAGAGTTTGAGTTTAACGCAGGCGGCGGTCTCGAATTACCTGAAAAAGGACCTCGCCATCGCCGAAGAGGACAAAAACGACATAGAACCGCTCGTCCGCCAGTCATTGGCTGCATTCCAGAAGGGAGACCCGCAGCTAAACATTATCATGGACGCCGTGTGTAAATCGTGCAAGATCGCTCGATCTCGCGGGGAAAAACTGTGTGAATTGCACATGGCTGAAATCCCCGTCCTTCGTGATGAAAAATGCATGCTCTGCAGCAAATATCTTGACAAGGCGATGATCCAGGCATCGTCTGAAAGCCGGGAAATTCTCGAGGAGCTCGCCGAAAACTTCAACCGTATCAAGGAGAACAAGAAATACGCGTCGATCATACCTGAAGTGCAGTCAAACCTGGTATTGGGAAGCAAGGATCCGGGCAAAAATAGTATCGAGGATTACGCGGGATTTCCTGGCCGCATTATCCACCACGGCACCGAGGCAAAGATAACAGGCTATCCCGCATTTGGAGCATCGAAACATATTGCTCGAATCGTATCGATCATCCGATCCGTGATGCCCGGTATCCGCAGTGCTACCTGCATCGTCAACAACCAGAAGATCGAAAGCACCATGGCCAAGCTTGGAATGAAAGTCGTTAAATTGGAGGATGAGAACGACGACACGGCACTACGCGGTGCCGTGCAGCGTCTTGGTTCCACCCGCATCGATGCCATCGTTTTCACGGGAAAAATCGGTTTGGAACCGTTAACGTACGTGCTGGGTGAATCCGCGACCATCGTGATCGACAAGCTTGAAAAACTTCTATCATTCTTGTGAACTGAAATGCGCGTCTTGATAATAGGCGACTTTCATATTCCTGATCGCAAGAAGGAGATAGGTCTGGAAATTGAACGCTCGATAGCCCGGGAATCAAAGAAGACTGGAATTGATTTCCTCGCATGCACGGGCGACTTGACAAAGGCGGACATGCTGGAGCCGGTCTTGAGCTCCTGGTGTTCCGATTACGCGGTCGTACAGGGAAATATGGATTACGACCTGCGCAACGCCAAGGGATTTCCGAGAAAAATAGTGTTCGACACGGCAAAATACTTGCTCGGTACCGACGTGATCAAGATCGGCATCACGCATGGCCACCAGGTAAACCCGCGCGGGGATCGTTCGAGTTTATCCGAGATTGCCCAAGAATATGGCGTGCATGTCTTGATTTCTGGACACACGCACGCGCCATCGGCAGTCTTGCACCGGCGCGTCGATGACGGGAAGCAAATCTTGCTATTAAACCCCGGCAGCGCGACTGGCGCGTGGAGCTTCGTCGCATCCATGACGCCTTCTTATATATTGCTCGATATCATGGCAACCAAGCACGGCTTGGAAGTAACCGTGACCATCCACGAGTTCGTTGATGACAAGGAAACAAAAATCGGGGAGAACCACGTGTTCCTTGGCGGGACCTTTGTCAAGTGAATG
>JAUQYW010000429.1 GCA_030587525.1 Candidatus Sigynarchaeota archaeon
CGCGACCGTGATAATTTGCGTGGCGATCGTCGCAGGATATATACCATCAAACGTTGAATAATTGAAATTATGGTTCCCAGCAGATAACGTCGTAAGATAATAGAAAGAACACCCGTTCGTGTAGTCTTTATCGGTAGGTTTTGCCTTGAGCATGCCATGTGACGTTCCGTCGATGTTGATGCGAATGTATTGCGGCGTGTTGTTATCTGCATCCGTATAAATGACCGAGAAGTTGAACGTGGTGAGTTGGTTACCAGTCGGAGGATTATAGATGCCGTTGGATAACACCGGCGCAAAATCATTGCGCGTCAAGTTGATCCATGCTGGTTCGCTCCATTGACCAAGAAGGCCACGATATGAAGGACGTACCCTCCAGTAATAGTATCCCGTAGCATAGTTGACGGACTGTGTCGTCGTCGTGTTTACTGCCACCTCTTGAATGGTAGGCACTTCTGAGAGAGGGCTTGAAAAATCACGGGTCGCGGCAATCTGCCACGTGTAATTGACGAACGGAACATCGAGCGTCAAGCGCGTCCACTTGAATGAAATTATACCATTCCATAATGATGAACCCTGGCTTGGCTCCAGTAACAACGCGGTGCGGTTCAATGACTCTGAATACAAGACCATGTTCGTGAGCAGTGCATCACCATCGCCGTGATTATAATAAGCTGCATACTCGACGGGCATACCATTATAGATGAACAAACCTTGGCTAAAATTTTTCAAGAACATCCGCGGTTGTGACGAGGCGTCATAGATCAAGACCTTCTCGCCACCAGAGAACCCTGTGAAGTAGGTATGTCCCGACGAACCCCAGTTATCGATGCCCGTGTCGGTTACACCAGTCAAGATCGGATGGCTGGAGTAGGACGCGTTGATGCTCAAGCTATTGACCGTCTGATAAGGCGCGTTGTATCCACCGGGCAAATTACTCAAGGCAATCGATACCGATGCCGCATGGAATTCAAGGATTCCTCCTGATGCCACGTATGATTCGAACCAGCTCTTCACGCTCGCGGTCTGCAAGCTCGTGTAGAACGCCAACGGCTGGTTCGAGGAAATTATAACCTTGTCGAAAGTCGCCAAGGACACTTTAAGAAAACTGGCACTCGAATATATGGAATAGGAGATAGAATGAGCATTTACAATTGGGATTATCTCGCTAAAGCCCCACGGGTATTGATCCTGGAAGATGGCCACGCGATCATAGGTAAAAACCGGTAAGAACGGGTTGATTTCCGGGCCTGGAAGAACCGCGGTCGATGCGATACGGGTCCCGTCCGAGCAATTAAATAGCACTTGATATTTCCCGAAACCAAGACGGGAGCTAGCGGTGTACAGCTTTCCATCCATCACGTTCAAGTCACTTGCCTGCACAGGGGTCAAAGCAATGCCACTTCCATTGACGTATGCATAAATTAACGCGGGCATATTATTATCTGCATCAGTGTACGTGATGTTAAACACGACGTAAGTCCGGTTGTTGCCGAGCATCGGCGAGATCGACGGACTCGAAAGCACGGGCGAGTTAACATTCGTGTATCCCACGGTCAAGTTGGTGAAGGTTGAGGACGTTACCGAATATTTCCCGTCGTTCGCGGTGAAATAATACGCGATGATTCCCGACGGGAGATATGAGCTGAACTGGTAGGTGCAACCATCCGTGTAAGTGTTATCCCCCGCGTTCTGCTTCTGCATTGCATATATCGTGCTGTTAATCGCCATTTGCATGGTCGTTGGTGCGTTGTTATCCGAGTCAGTATACACGACGGTGAACGTGAATGAAGTGTCTTGGTTGCCGCTTGTTGGATTTACTTTTGGGCTTGTTAACGTCGGCGCATTATTATTGTAGGTGATATCAATAAACCGAACTTCCGACCATCCACCAACCATTGTATTGTAATATGGGCGCACGCGCCAGTAATACCGGCCTGTTGGATAACTAATTGGAATGGTGATGGACGTGTTTCCCGCGGTTTCCAGGATGCTCGTGTTCTGCCCCACGATGGAGGAAAAACCGGAGTCGCTGGAAAGCTGCCACGTGTACCGCGTGGTCACCAGTGGATGCGCGAGGCTCGCCCATTTGAACGTTTGTGTCCCAGTGAACATCGCAGTGCCATTTGCGGGCGACACCAAGGTCGGGTACCAGTATCGTTCTGCATTTTGCGTGTAAAGCAGCACTTTTTGAAGTAAGGCATCAGCAGGACCTTGGTCGTAGTAAGCGGAGTATTCGATGATCAAGCCAGCATAGATGAAAAGCCCGGTACCTTGGTTTCGGATGATATATCGAGGCCGGCTTAATGAGTCATACATCAAAATTTGCTCGGTACCCGCCATACCGGTAAGATAGGAGGTCGACGTGTCAACGCTAAGATCACCCCAGCTATTCATTGCAGATTGCGTCACGCTGGTGATGAGCGGGTGGCTCAAGAAGGCGGGATTGATCGTGATGTAATCCTGGATGTTTTCCACTTCAGTATACCCGCCAGGCAAGGTTCCGAGAATGTCATCACTTGAGTAGTGGTTGTAATGCATCTCGAAAATGCCGCCAGATTGCACGTATAACTCGATCCATACCCGGACATTTGGCTGGACGAGCACGTTATAGAACGACGTCGGTTGTTGCGAGGGAATGAGCACCTTGTTGTACGGGTGCAGCGGAACCTTTCCAAGGCTCGAACTGGTGAACACGTCATAGGATATCCCGTTCGCAGTGAACACGAGCTCGTTCTCGCTCCGGCCCCACGGGAGCTGGTCCCGGAAAATTGCCACTTTCTCTATTGGACCACCGATATAATAGTACGGGTGGACTTCAGGCCCTGGATACCAACCTGTGGATACAGTATTCAGGCCGTCCGAGCAGTTGAACCGGTAAAAATAGATCCCGAATGGGGAAATCGTGTTGGCATGGCAATAATTCTTCCCGTCCATGGCATTAAAATCGTACGTGTTAGTGGGAGTCAAGACATAACTCGTGGAATTCAAGGATACCGTGATTATTGATGGAAAATTGTTGTCGGTATCCGTGTACGTTGCCGAGAAGTTGAAGATCGTCGTGTTGTTGCCCTTGAGCCGGTTGAGCTGCGTGTTCGTCAACGTCGGTGGCGCGCTGTTCGTGGTGCTCACGGTCGGGCCGTTGATGTTCGTCGTTGTGTTCGTGTAGGTACCATCGCCACATGTATACGAGAACACGTGGGACCCTGGCTGCAAATACCGTGAGAAAGAATAGGTGGAACCATCCGTGAAATTATAGTCAGTGGGAACGAGCTTGGACATGGCATGGACCATGCCGTCGACCGTCACGTTCACGTAGAGGGGTTCGTTGTTGTCCGAGTCGCTGTAAGTGACGAGGAAACTAAATAGCACGTTCTGCGCCCCGTTCCCCGGTGAGACTTGGCCAGCCGTGAGCTGCGGTGCATTTTGATTCTTGAATCCTAACCAACCGAATGTATTATTGGCAAACAAGTAATTATCTGCTTGCGTGTAATTGAGAAATATGTTATCATCGCATATGAACACCGCTTTTCCCGATCCTTTTGTCATCGCCGCGGCGATCTCGGTGCTTCCCACTTCCGCAACTAATGTTGCATAAAGATCTGCGGTAGGCATCCATGTGTAGTCGCTGTAATAAAGACTGGTCACTCCTTGGGTGATTTGATGACCGTAAACATTCGTGGTCGTGCCAGTGCCGGTATAAAAGGACGTCCAATATGGCCCGAGTTTGCTCGACACCTCGTCGGAAGGCGAGCTTGAATCATCTCCCGTGCATAAGACACTACCACCGCCTTGCACCCACGTGTCGATCGACGTGAGCTCTGTTGGCTCCAAAATATTTCCAGAACCCTCGTCGAACCACACGATATTATAATTGGCAAGTAACGACGCGGAAACGGGCATCATGGCATCCGTGATGTCAGTCACAATGGCACCACGTGCGACGAGCATAGAAACAATGGCAGTGTACTTTGTCCGTGGATTCGCTGAAGCATCGGCGGTATAACAGCCTATTCGCTTTCCATCAAGTCTCACGCGCCCCCATTCAAAAGCAGATTCACGGGTGCCTGTTCCATTCGAGGCGCGTTCGATTTCTGGTTGTATGATCGTATTAAAGGCGTATAAAAACGTTCCGAGGAAAAAAAGTGCTAACATAACGAATTTTAATCTTGAATTGTCGACTTTTTTCATCAACCCACCTATGGTACGGGCATGTATATTCTATGTAACTCCGACATCATTCCCAAATAGTTTCATCCTATAAGTATATATCATATTAATTATCTGCAATATCAATCGGAAATGGCAAAAATTACCTTTGCCTTTCGAGATTTCCCTTAGCATTTAGTCCATAATAGAAGAAGGAGTTATGTCTTCAACTCATAGAGATAAGCATTTGATAATTTATCGCGCAACTGGACTTTTACCTCGTTATGCGTGGTTAACATGCCCGTGAACGGATTTTCAGTAATCGACGTTACTATAGGTAATATAATATCGTGTATAACGTTTTCGAGGATTTCGACGTTACCTGACGCGAGAATCTGCAAGAAATAATCGTTCTTGAGCTGGAAAAACTCGATAACCCGGTACTGGTCAAACCCGATTTTTGTGATGATGTATCGGGGGAATGACCGCGTTTGCGCTAGCGTGTTGGCGGCAATGGCCTCGATTTTTGCAGAAACGAGGCTTTCAACGAGATCCTGAAAGTTTCCGTCCTTCGTGTCGCCGCCGAACGAGATATCCTTGATGGGCAATGCATCCGGTCCTTCTTGCGTGATGAGCAAGGCCAATGTGCCGATCGACTGGTAGGATAAACCGATGTAGTGCAGCTTCACCTGGGTTTCCATGGTCGGGATGCTTGCTTGGCGGAGGGCAGTATCACGGATTTTTTGATACTCGTGCACGATATACGCTGTCACGGAGTTCTTGCGGCGCTCGATCTCGCTGCGTTCCATTGGCGTAATGGATATTTTTATTTGCCCCTTGAATATGTCAATCATAAGCCGCTTGAGCTCTTGCAACAGCACGGCAGGCCGCTTGAAGAACACGCCATAAATGCAAAAAAGCAAGGAGCCACTCATTTGGAAGATCGCTTCCTCGAAGGTGAATGGATTCTGCACCGCTTGGCCATCCTTGAGCGAGACCAGCTTTTGACCCTTGGACGGTTCAAGCAAGATGCGTTCCAGATTTCCGCCAAGAATGGAATTTGCGATCTCTTGCGCGTTCGCGCCTAATTCCAAAACGTATTGATACTCGTCATTGCTACAAAAAACGATCTCGCGAGATTGCGTGTTGATGACTCCCATCATCTTCAGATAATCGCCATCTTGGCTCAGCACGGTGGCCGGGGTTTTCGGAGCCCTTGAAACCTCCGTCTCCTCGTCTATTGCTGCCGCGGGCTGTTCGATCTTCTTGGCAATCGTCTTGGCAAAGGACGCGGTGGGAGGCGCAATGCCGATGGGCGGTGCTTCTTGTTTCTTGTCCGTGCTGGGTTCCACGACCAGCGTGACGGATGACACGACTTTTTCAATGATCTCGTTGCACCTGGGACATAGAAGAGGGTACGGCGGGGAAACCTTATAGCCACATCGGGGGCACTGCCGGGTTTCCGACTTCCCGAACCTGAACATGAACATGCACCTTAGCTCAAGCTTCACTTAGGGTTTGAAGCGCGCAATTCGCTCTTCATTATCATGATTGCTTTATCTAAAGTTAAAATTTGCTGGACTTCCGTTTTTAAATCCTTCAAGACGACCTTGTTTTCCTTGCTTTCCTTCTCGCCGAGCATGAGCGCGAAGCGGAACCCGAGCTTCGATGCAAACTGCAAGGCGCGCTTTACCTTCCAGTCCGTGATGTTCAGCTCGACCTTGAAACCATTTTGCAGCAATTGTTCCTGGATCTTGAATGTTTGATCGACTAATTCTGGCGTGAATGCAAAAAGGAACACGTCGGCGCGGGAAGCTTCCACCTGCGACTCAAGCACCCCGAGTTTCTCCGATGCCAGCACGAGGCGATCGAGGCCGAAGGCGAATCCTGTAGCAGGGGTCAGATCACCGCCATACTCGTGGATCAAATGGTCATAGCGCCCTCCTCCGCAAATTTGCTTCTGCTTGCCGAGGGACGGCGAATCGATCTCGAACACGAGGCCCGTGTAATAATCGAGCCCGCGTGCAAGGGATAGATCCACGATACGTGACGTGATGCCAGCAGCATCGAGCAATTTTTCGACCTGGAGCAAGTTGCTCGATTCAACGGCCTGGATGGCACGAGGGTTGCCTTCGAGGATTTTTTTCGTTGTTGGCAAAATCGTCTTGTATTCTCCATTCAAATACAAGAACTTCCCGAGGATTCCAATTAAAGATTCATTCAAGCCAAGCCCGTGCAAGTCATCGAGGAATAGTTTTTCGATGGTCTCCGGGGTCTCCCCTTCGAGCACCAGCAATCCAAGCTGGAACTTTATCATATCGCCATTCGCTTTATCCATCATACCAATGATTTTGTCTTGGATATCCTCGTTCACGTTGTTTTCATTCAATAATTCACGCAAGATGTTCAAGTCATTCATGCGCAGGATGTTGTCCTTGATTCCCAGTTTCTTGATGATGCTCGCGGCGATATACATGATGTATGCATCGGCGATGGCACCCTGGATTCCAAATACCTCCACACCGAATTGAAAGAATTCGCGGAACCGTCCCGGTGCGGGCTTATCGTAACGAAACACGCTTCCGCAATAATATATCTTCAACGGCTTTGGATACGTGTTCATATCGCTTTGAATATAAAACCGGCAAACCGGAGCCGTGAACTCGGGCCTTAACACGAAAGTTCGTGCATCTTCCGGCGACACGTCGTTGGTTTCACCGCTAGCTTGGTATTTCGGCGCCGTGAACGTGAAAACATCTTGCCGGAATTTTTCACCTGAACGCAAGAGAAACAAGTCGAAAAACTCGAACGTAGGCGTCATAATCTCCTCGAATCCAAACGATTCGAGAGCCTTTCTCACGATGACCTCGACCTGGCGGTGCTTGCTCATATCGGTGGGAAGAAAATCCCTCGTCCCGGTTGGCCGGCTCAGATCGATCTTCTTTTCTGCCATGTTGCCGCCTTTTTTTATCAATTGACACGAGATGCAAGGGTCGCAATGGTCTACTCGACTACACGATGTATTACAGAGATCCTTGGTTTTTTAAATTTGGCTGAAAAAACGTTCCAAGGCCGCGAGCTAGACGCGCGTCTCGCGCGAATCAAGGTTGGCACGAAAATCAAGGACCAATGAGATGAAAACCTTGAAATAACAATTAAAAGAAATTTAGAGATTCGTGTTGATGATGAAATTCAAGCCCGTTGAACCGAGTTTGACAATATTCAAGGTACGCAAGCTCTTGATGAGCTCCACGGCATGATCCGGCGTGATACCCATGCTGTTAGCAATCCAATCCTCGTCGAAGCCCAATAATGCCAGCTTCGGGTTCTC
>JAUQYW010000441.1 GCA_030587525.1 Candidatus Sigynarchaeota archaeon
CCACTCGTGAATAGGAACCATGGTTACACCAGCGAGTCCAAACATTTACTCGTTTTTCATCGCAATCAAAGCATCAGGAAACGTTATTGCGCGATCGGGAAGCACCGGTTCTAGAAAAAGCATTATCGCCAAGCTGCCATGGCGTTAATAAAGGCTGCACCAGCACAACGATTATATACCATCAAGGGCAATGATCAAGCGCCGCTACCGATTACACGCTTGGCTGATTCGCATGAACGACGCCGACAAAAAAGGAACTGCATCTTCTTCCGACGATACCAACGGGAAATACGCATTGAACGCGAAGCTCGAAATTCTCACGAGGATCCGGCAGAACTTGCTCGACAAGGTGGCGGAGATCGACGGGAAAATATCGGATATCAAGCAAAACAAACGGGAAGTCGGAACCTTCGAAAATAACTCGTTCTGACCGCTAGATTCCCGCGGCACACTGGTTTTTCCGGCGCAGTCCCGCCCAGATAGCAACGATGATCGCCACACCAGCAAGGGTCATGTAGGGCCAATATTGCCCGAGGAATGCCGCGACCGCAAGCCAGCCCGTGTCCCCGGTGCACCCGTCTGCTGTCCACACATGTCCCGTGCCCGCATCGGCAATAGCCAACGTGCTCGCGTTCACGAGCTTGGTCAGCAAGAATGCTTCCGAGACCTTGCCCATCCCCCCGATCACGGCCATCGACACGTGGGCGAGGTCATCAGCCGTGGTATGCCATTCCGGGTAATCCAGGTCGATGATATCGAGGCACGGGATGCCCAGGTTCCTGAACGGGATGTGATCGTCCGTGATATACCTGCCCCGTGGCGATGATGGAAAGTACCCGTTATAGCCCAAGCATTGACCCATAGCAAAACAACTAGAAAGCAATCCCTGGTTCGAGTTATATTCCTGGTCAACCTGCAAGCCGGTGCCCCCGACCATGTCGAGCAGCATAAACAGCTTGACATTGGTGGAATTGCCACCGAACGAACCCAGCGACGCCGCGAGCGCCGTCGAACCCTCAATCCAGTCGAAGCTGGACATACCCCCGCTGCCTTGGTCCTCCGCGTCGAAGAACACGAGCCAGGTTTCTCGATCGATCGCGAGGGTTGCGTTATTGTACATCAAGTTCAAGATCCTGGCCATTTCCAGCAAGATCACAGTGCTCGACCCGCCATCATTTGCTGCGGGCACGGGATCGTTTTTCTTGCCAAGATCAGGATCTTCATTTGCACGGGCCCTCGCGTCGTAATGGCTTGCGAGGATCACGATCTCGCCTGACGAGTTCGAGGCCGGCACCCATTTCCCGATGATATTCTTGCAATGGATCCCGTTCACGCTGAACGGGTGCTCGATCACGGTACCTCCATTGGCAGATAGCGTTGTTTCGATGTATGTTGCCGTGAGGTTGATGCCGGCAGTCCCGGGATATCGCGGGTTGTACGCCATGATAGCTTGGAGATGCGACCATGCATTGTTTCCTTGGAATTGCAATTGATACGTGATACTTACTTGATCGGGATGGATTGCCCTTGCCATTGGCACGGGGCACGTGATGGTGCCAAGAACTATGCTGATGCAAATGAATAATCCATATCGCAAGAGGCGGCCAGCGTGCATCGATCAACACCGAGTTATTAGTATTCTTGTGATTCACGAGATAAATCCTTTTAATTCACAAAGATAAATGATTGATCATCAACTGTACCGGGAGACAAAACCATGGCAGAAGAAAAACCAGATAGATGGAAGAAGGCTGCGAATTCAGTAATCAAGGCAGGTGTTCTCCGATTTCCAGTGACGGAGACCTTCTTGAACATTTTAAAATTCTACTTGACCGATGCTGAGGCGGATTTCATCGGACAGACCTTCAAAATGAAGACATCGCAGAACATGGAAGAATTGCTTAAAAGCACGAAAGGCATGGCTGAGGCCGACATTGTTAAAATGTGTGATGGTCTGGCAAAAAAAGGATTCATCTTCAACCAGCCAAACTCGGCAGGCATGATGGTTTATAGACTACTTCCGTTAGAAGTCGTCGGGGTCTTCGAATATACCTTCATGCGACCCTTACCGAAGGGCGCCGATCTGGAGAAACTGAAAAAGGTGGCTAAACTCTACGAAAAACTCTTATCCGAGCTAAGTGCTGCAGTTCAAGGCAATTATGACAATTTCCTTCTTGTATTCAAGAGTCAACCACCGACCGATCGAACCGTGCCTATTTATGAAAACTCAGATGGAAAGGAAATTAAGATCGAGCAAGACATGGGTGAAGTCGGTGAAAAAATCGCGATCTCCAAAAATGTGGCCGATGTCATCAATAAATTCGATGATATTGCTGTCGGAAACTGTTTTTGCCGGACGTTTAGCACGCTGGTAGGCAAGGGATGCAAAACTAACGCCCCCATCGAGGTCTGCTTCACGTTTGGCAAGTCCGCTCGTCATGTCACCAAGCAAGGTTTCGCAAGAAAAATCTCCAAGGAGGAGGCATTAAAAATCCTCAAGCAGACCGATGATGCTGGACTCGTTCATAAATTTTTCCACAACAAGTCGGATGTCAAGGAAATCGAGAATTCGATGTGCAATTGTTGCACCGATTGCTGCGACACGTTCAAGTACTGGCGATTAGGATCCACGCCGATTGTCAATTATTCCACGTATCTCGCGAAAATCGACGCGGACACTTGCACCGGCTGTGGAACTTGCGAAGAACGATGTCCCATGGGTTCTGCAAAGGTGGAAGATGATAAAGCACATGTGAATGAAGAATTGTGCATTGGTTGCGGTATTTGTGCTCATTTCTGCCCCGCAGAAGCAATTTCTTTGCTGGAAAAGCCAAGAACGGTATTCGTTCCCCCACCACGCCTTTAAAAATAACCTTTTTTCCTCTTGAAGTTTTTTTTGAACGATAAATCTCGAGATTATAACGCTGGTTTGTTAATCTTGGACGAAATAGCTTCCTTTATGCCATACAAGATTAATTTTGCAAGTACCGGCAACCCGCTTATCTTGATAGTGCCGTTCGAGAATATATTTACCAAGTTCTTGATTTGTCCAGCCACGGGCGTGTTCGAGGGGATGTAGAGCGCGTTGATGTCCGCTCGCAGCATGAAGTTGAAATCTGGATCTGGTTTCTTGGAGATCTTGATGCTATCTATGCCGTTCTTGTTGATCGACGCATACATGGCAAGCATGCATTTCTTGCGAGCCCGATCATCCACGACGACTTGAAATCGTGTTCCATTAAACATTCTACCAAACTGGCGCATATCAATTATCTCGTGCATTGGATGTGCTTGAAAAAACTTGTTGACGCGGGGATTCACGAATGCCGAGAAGATGGCACGCACCGATTTTATGTAATGATCCTTTTCTGAATCGGCTTTTCCCTCGTGCTTGACCGATAGTTCAGAGCCCACGGCGGCGGCAAACCCCAGCTTTCCACCTACCGATGCGAAGAAATCGATAAGCTGTGCTTTGAACTTCCGGCGGAATGGGCCCACCCGGATCTCTTCGATGCGTACCTGGTCAATGACCACGTCAAGATTCCAGAATCTGCCCATGCACCACGAACGAAGGTCTTCCAATTCTTTCGGTGTCATTTCCGGATGCGTGATAACGGCGTTGTTCTCGTCAAATCGTGCCCAGTTGGTCTCGAAGATCCGTCCTTTTGCTTTCATGTCGTCCCAGAAGCCACTCCCCGGAAACGGCGTGGCGATGCCGAATGCGCAACTCGAACACCCGATTTCACGTCCACGCTCTGGTAATGTCTTGATAAACGCTTTTGTCTGGCTTTCTAATCCGATGACATAGGTGCCAAGGACTTCTCCACCAAGACTGCGTAACAAGGTGACTGCTTTCTCTTGTTTTTCCACGGATATCTGTTTCTTCGTGATCTGCAAATCAGCATCATTTGCTGATTCCAAACCTACTTCCCATGAAATCATTCCTGCCCGTATCATTTTCTCGACCACGTCAGGATGCATCACGACGTGCTCGGTGCGGCTCATTACTTGAAACGTGATATCTAGTTTCTTCCCAAGACCGTTTCCCGCTTCGATGAGCAATTCCGCGAGGCGCTCGGTTGGCTTGTGCTGGCCGAGGATATTTGGATCAGAAATGAGAATACGGAGGGGTTTTCGCTCGTGAAGATCGTAAATCGCCATTATCTCTTCAAACGCCCGTTCCGGGGAACGATATCGCTGCTTGCCGTTGGAAAAATAAGGTTCGCAACAGAACGTGCATTTTCCCCAGCATCCACGGCCGAAATACATGAGATCGTAACCACGGCCTGCTTGCAGAACGTTTTTATATATATACCCCCGCTTCTTGCGTAGATCACGAGCCGGAAACGGTAAAGCATCGAGGTCCTGGATTTGCTCTCGATCTGGATTGTGTTTTATGCCTTCCGGGGTCTTGTAGCTCAAACCATTGATTTCCGCCCAAGGTTTACCCTTGACGATATCCATGAAAATGAGCTCGCCTTCCCCCCGTGCTACCGCGTCGCATTCCATATCCCCGAGCACGATCTCGGGCGCGCCAGTCGGGTGGAACCCGCCAGCTATCACGGGGATCCTAGGATCAAATCGTTTTACCTTGTAGATGAGTGCTTTTCCCGTGTTGTGCTGGGTCGCGGACATCGAAACCGCAACCAGGTCGGGCTTGAACGTCGAAAGGACTTGAGATAAAGATTCCTTGTCGAGAAACTCATCGTAAAGCAAGATATCCTCGACTTCCTCCTTGATGTATGCACCGATACATTCCAAACCAAGCGGGATAGGATTCAATGCAAAACTTAGCCCAGTCGGGCCATTCGGAGATATCAAGAGCACTCGGTGGTGTGGCCCAGCGTAAAGATCGAACATCTTGTGGAGTATAAAGCAACAAGGCCTATTAATGTGGTTAAAAACGGGAGGAACGCACGAACCTCATATGTTGAGGCCAATCTGGCTTTGCTCGCACGAGATGTGAATGTTTATACATCAATAGAAGAAAAAGAAAAAGTACCCTAGGTCATTTTTTTACCCGAGCTGTACCGAGGCGCTCGACCATGGTTGGATCGATGATTTCTCGGGGTTGCCAGTTCTTTACCTTGAGGATCGCCATAATTTCGGTCTTCAAGGTGACGGGGATGTCAGCGTCGACCCGGATATAACGGTCGAGGTCGGGGGGAAGCCCACCTATGTATTTCTTGTGCAGGTCGATCCAGTTGGTGAGCTTGATGCTCCGGCCCTTGATCGAATCGGCAGGACGCAAGCACATTTTGGCCAATGCCACGATGGCTTCCTCCTTGGACTCGGCTGCGAAGATCAAATGCTCCGGGCAAGGATCAGCCACGTGAACCGTGCCATCCCGGGCATTCCAGACCTTCCACCGACTTGCATCTTCTGCCCGGCCGAGATACGCACGCCGGTATTCAGCTCCGTGTGGGCCAATGACAACCGGAATGCCCATTGCATTAACGCCGGTCGCGATTGATGCTGCTTTCTGGCTCATGGCACCCCACGATAGGCCAACCGCGCCAACCCTGTGCAGGTTATAATCCGCGATTTCCTCGAAATTACCACGCAACGGGCGCCGCGCGAAGATGTTCGCGACCTTGCAAGCAGTCCCTGTGATATGGCAATTGGCGACGCATGAACCTACGTTCACGAGGCAACCGCGGTCCACGACGCCCGTGTATTTCTCGTAAAGGGTCTGCTTGGTCTCGGGATCCCGGTACAAACCAACATCCATGCCCTCGCAACCACTCGTGAGCACGATGTACCCGCGCTTGCAGAATTCATCCGCGATCTCAGCGACCTCGTTTATCTTCGACGGGTAATTTGCACAGCCAACGATGGCAATGACACCCGGAATCTCGCCCAGCACCACGGGAGCACCGATGTTGCGGATTTCCACGTCGGTGACAGGTCCCCGGCCAGCGCGGATCTTGTATTTTTCAGCTTTCAAGATATCCAGAGCGGCAGATTGGATCAAATTGAGTGGACTGATCCCTTGCGGGCATTCGAGCTCGCAACGACCACAACCAAGGCAATCGGATTCAAGCGCCTTGAGCTTCGCAAAATCACGATCAATCGCGGCCTGGACAGCCTCGGCTAGGGGGAGATCGTTGGGACAAGCACGACTGCAATTTTCACATGCCGTGCATTTACTCGCTTCCTCCACCATCTCGTCTGCCTTGGGATAGATGCTAACGCCCTTGCGCTTGTCGTGAATTGCCATGGCAACCTTGACCGCGAGGCGCCCTGCCTTTGCTGGATTGAGAACAAGGGCACCATCGACTTTTGCATTGACCAGGTCATCGACGATTTTTTCCTCGACATCGTTCGTGCGGTCAGGCAAGCCCATCATATTCTTCTCGTTCGTGGCTATAAAGGCTGCTTTGATCTTCTTTGCTTCTTCAATCGTATCCGTGCGCACGCATTGCTCATCAACCATCACGACATCGGGAACACCCGACCGGATGAATCGCAGCTGGCGGGACATAGAGCCGACGATCTTGACTTGATCCCAGTACCGCGTGAGGTCGTGCGCCGTGCAGCAAATCGCGCTGACATCTATCTTGTCATTCAGGTTGTGTTCTTTGATGTAATCAACCATTTCGATGCCGGGTGCAGCGTTGTGGCCGATCATGAGCACATTCGGTTTGCTGGGATCCATGCAGCCCATACCTATATCGACAAGTGCCGTCTCCGATCCTTGTCTCTTGAAGAGCATGATCTGGGCAAGATCACTGGCTTCGAGACCGATCATATCCATAACTCCAGCATGCATAGCCTTCGCCTCGTAGTCGATGTAGCTTCCCTCTTGACCCGTGTGCGCGGCGCTCAGCAAGTGGATGATCTGCGACTCGATGAACTTAAATACCCGCTCCAGATCACCGAGGGTGCTGATCTTCATTCCACAGATGAGACGCGTGACGGGAGCTTCAACTGCGATGTCATCACCTAGGTTGATGGGATAATCAGACCCATATTTTTCTATCATCCAATGTAAAAGGTGAATGCCGTGAGAACTATGGCATGCTGCACCAATGCAGCACGCGATCTCAACAATCCTCGATTGTTGCGTCTTGATATCAATACCACAAGCACCACGACGTCCTTTTGCCAAGTTACACTTACCATATGTGCACAAACAACACATGTCACATATCGGTGCATAGGCTGGCGGGTACCGGTTGAGAAGATTCAAATACCAATTGCGTAATTCGGTCAAATTCGGCATCGGTGTCGGTCCTTGTGGCTCGAAGGCTTCTTCTTCCTCGAAGACTATATCACCGATCTTCAAGTCAAGCCCGGCGATGCTACCGAATGCCGAATCTAACTTGTCAATTTTTACATGCGTAGCGTTCCGCTGAACCATATTATGTTCACGTGTTCGTTTCGTTTTGAATAGAGCTAGATCTTCTTTTCGAGTTTATAGATTTTACTTCTAACTTTATATTTGCGCCTTTCAAATAATAACACGAAATTTTCCTTCGATGGCTAGCATAGACGCGCCGAGTTATGAATTCTGCAATTCCTTTTAGGAAACGGCTCATGCATCGGTTTAAAGGCGATAGAAAGCAAAGAAGAAACACATATTTTCGCGTTTTTCGTATTAGAAAGTATCCATGACACGCCTTGCACAACAAGCTGTCCATTGTCCTTGCGGCTGCGATTTTTCCATTATCTACACAGCATCGATCTGCACTTGGATGGATAGCTCTTCACTTAAAAAACTCATCGATGGCACAGGATTCTCGAGGAAATGTCCAAATTGCGGGAAAATATACACTATCAACACCGATGTGCTCATCAATTCCTTGAGCGGGATGTTCACGATCTCATCGGGGGCAAGTCCGGATGAAGACAAGGAAATTCTCGCACAGCACGGGCTCATTGATAGCAAGGGAGAAATTGTCGATGACATGATAGAAAGGCTCAAGAGAGAAATCAAATCAAGACCGTCTAACTTCTGGAATCATCCTCCATCTCATGCACCACGCCCGCCAGCCAATCTTGATTCATCTATCAACGCTTCGCCAGGACCACCCCCTCCACCACCACCACGACTCGCCACGCCCGGGGACGAGGTCATGGACGAGCTCAACCATATATTCGGTAACAAGATAAAAAAGGATGAGCCCGAAGAAGAAAACAAGGATAAAAATCAAAAATGACAAAACGATGTGGTAATGGCTTATTCCTCAAAACAGTGCAACGCCGGACTCGCAGAAAATCACTT
>JAUQYW010000457.1 GCA_030587525.1 Candidatus Sigynarchaeota archaeon
CACGTTCGGCCATAGCTTCAAAAAGAAGGGAAGGACGATGATGAAACCGAGAAAATTCAAGATGCAATGCAAGGGAAACCGGTTGAACTTGAGCCCCTTGTTGATCGATATCGTGACGATAATGGCCACAAGGACAAGGAAAACGAGGCACGTGATGTACAATGTAACCCACTCGTTCGATGTGCTGGGGATGCTAACAATGGCGAGCAAGTCTTGATTCGTTAACAGCAGCGTGCTCGCGATCATCATCGCTGCAATCCACCCTGCGGCTATCGTGGTACAAGCGGGTAGCACTCGGCTGCGCATGACTTTTGCGAATTCCACGCCGGATTGCATGCGCTGGTGGATCCGTTTGCAGTCCTTGCAATAATAGGAGACGACCAAAATCATCCGCTCCGGTGCTCAGTAAGAAGGTATTGAATCCACGAGGAAATAAATCTTCCTCTGATCCATGAACAAACCTCCGACGAGAATCTAGTTTCATTTCAAAATATTCGCATGGCATGGCAAGAAAAATGAGAACGTGGAAGATCAAGGGAACTACGAAGAAACTACTAGTGATTTTCTCGAATGCTGGAAATCCTTGATGCGGGAACGGACGGTAACCTCGGTAGTGCCACAAGCCGTGGCGACATCCTTCTGTGCTATGTCTTCGCCGAGCTGCTGGCAAGCCAAGTAAATCGCAGCGGCGATCATGCCCTTTGGATCCTTTCCTGCGGTGTTCGTGCCGGTCTCGAATGCTGCCAGCAATTTCCCGGCGAGGCTGGTCGATTCTGGCGAGAGCCCGAGCATGCTGGCGTAACGCGGGATGAGGGCTACCGCGTTGATTTTCGGTAACTTGATGAGTAATTCATTGATGAGCACGCGGTAACAGATGCGGATGTCTCGATCCGTCGTGTTCGGCATCTCGGCATAGACTTCGTTCACCGAGCGAGGGATCTTGTTCATGCGGCAAGCCAAGTAGACACAAGCACCGACGAAGCCGTTGATCGAACTCCCACGAAGGATGTTGAGTTTCTGCACCTTCTTATAGAGTGTCGCTGCCGTTTCCGCGACGATTCGCGGCAGGGACAGGTTGATGCACACCCGCTTGATTTCGTTGACCGCGATGAGGAGATTCTTCTTGTCCCACGACAGTCGCGAGTTCCACCTGACCACCCGCTTCAACTCGGAGCTGCTGTTCTTGTCCGTCGCCTTGATGACCGTGGTCCAGCTGATATCCGACAAGGCAGAGATCGGGCTTCCATTGTGCTTCCGGTTATCGACCTCTTCTGCAGTGAAGGCGCGCTTTTCTTGGGAAAAATCAAACGCCATTTCTTCCACTACGATACCGCAGATGGAACAGATTAATTCACCCCTGTGACTATCCTCGATCAAATTGAGACCACCGCAGTCGGGGCATGCATTCGTGTCGGTGCCCATCGATTTATTCTCGGAAAATGCCTCGTGAAGCATACTTTGTATGTTCATTCTTGCTTTCTTGCGTGGTCTTTTTCCTGATGTCATGTATAACTGGATTTGCGCGAGTATATGTTTTGTGCCACGGATCCCGTGATCAACATATAAACATGTGTTGACCAACAATTTATATGAATAATCGATGATAATCATCCCAGGCTGATGATTATCAATCGTCGTTTGCGGGGCATTTCAGCGCATCATCGGTCTACATTGCTATTTTCCGTCATAACCACCACCTTTTGCCCTCTAATAATCTTTATGCACCCAATCGGCGCAGAGTTAGTTTTATATTCGCAAGTAGGTTACAATATACTAACCTTTGGAATCCATGACTCAAATATATTCGTCTAAAAATCAAATCAGAAGGTGAATGGGTCTTGAAAATCAAAAAGAACATTGTATTTGGATTATTATTGAGTTTGGGCATATTATTTGTGCTACCAAGCCCGGCAAAAGCAACAGGGACCATTACCGTGATTGATCCGTCAGGCGGGATCAACTGGAACGCAGGATCCGTCCACGACATCACGTGGTCATCAACCGGGAACATCACGAATGTTGATATCGAACTTTTTAATAGGAATGGCGGGGGTGAACTCGATGCTGTCATTGCAACCGGCGCACCGAACACGGGCTCGTATTCTTGGACCATACCGTTTGCACTTTCAAACAGCAGCACCTACCAAATCCTGATAACGGACTCCTCCGATCCTTCAAGCTATGAAGGGAGCTCGTTTTTCACGATCACGAGCCCGTATAATTGGAGTACTATCACGGTGACTGCCCCGCTAGGTGGAACTTTATGGATGACGGGCTCTTCCTATTTCATTAACTGGACATGCACGGGAGCACTCCAATCCTTAAATAATAACACAAATATAAGCATCTATCTTTCCGGCGGTGGATTAAATTCAATGCTTCTCATCGCAAATAGCGCGCCGAACAATCTCTTTTATAAATGGAACGTGTCAACGTCGCTTTCCACCAACCAAAATTACAAGATCTATATCTATGATTCCTCGGTCGTTTCCATCATTGGATGGAGTGAATTCTTCACGATCATGTATTCAACGATGCCCGGTATATATGGATATGAAGGAAATCTTTTTTTTACCAGCATGATCTTCGGAATAATCTACGTTGTATGGGGTTTTCGTAAGAAATCCCATCGCACGTGATGCTTTGTTCTTATCCATTTTTTTCGTTTCTTTCAAGGACTTCCTCTTCTTTGTCCGGTTACAAAGGTAGGGTAGACCCCAACACCTGCCAGGCAAAAAAAATAAAAGAGGGAAGAGAGGGCGAATGGCACGAAATTCCCAGCAGTATCACCGCGATGGATCCGTCAGCGGGCGTGTCATGAAAAAAATGAAAGTACCTGGCTGATGCTGGTTCTACCCGTGACTTGTGTGCTTGTTTTTGCGGCTTCCATCAATATTACACGCCCAATTAATCTGTCGAAAAACCGCCCAGTATTTTCTTTCCAACCAAATCGTGGTGTCTTGAATT
>JAUQYW010000543.1 GCA_030587525.1 Candidatus Sigynarchaeota archaeon
CGATGGCCTCGCGAAAATCTGCTGGAAACTTCCCGGCGCCAACTTCTTGCACGATGCGCGTGGCTTCGGCCAAGTATTCCTGGGATCCCGGCGCATCCTTCCTTTTTTCAGCGATATAAGCGAGCATCAGTAGCATCCTTGCAAGGTCCTTTTTTTGGTCAACCGCGCGAAACAGGTCACGTGCTTCCCCGACCCGTGCCGAGAACTTGTCCAGGTCTTTCTCGTCTTGCAAGTGCTCGAAGACTGACAGGTTGAACAGCACCCTGGCGACGCCCGCGCGATCCCCAAGTTGCTTCTTGATCGCGAGTGAATCACCGAGCATTTTCCTTGCGTCATCTACTTGCTTCCCGTCCATGAACCCGAGCCCGAGGTTGTTCGACAGCGCTGCCTTGAACTCGAGATTTGCCGACTGTACGATGTTCACGTATGCTTCCATGACTTGCATCATCATTCCGTCCTTCACGACGCCTTTCAAGAAATCAACCTGCCCGAGGCCGTTTAAACACAAGATCTTCCCCCATTGATCGTGCTGGGACTCGAACAAGTGCATCGCGTCGACGAGTAATGTCGTGGCTTTCTCCAGGTCCGCTGCGGGATCGACGTAAAACTTCTTGGCTATCGTGATTCCGAGATGCGCCATAGCGATAGCCTTGGTGAGCGGGGTCTGGGCCACGGTAATACAGTTCTGGAACATCTCGATGGCGAGGTCAAACTCATCCTTGGCTATGAACACGAGCCCACCCTGGTTCCCGAAATAGGACAACGAAGGAAAATCCATCGCTTCCATGGCCACCTTGAACCCTTGCTCAGTGACCCGTGCCATCGCCTTGAACTCGCTGAGGTCGCTGTATATCGAAGCGCACACCTTAAGCCGCGTGGCATCCGGCACCCCCTTGCCGGCGAATTCCCGGGCCATCCATGCTTTGAAAGGAAGCACCGGGCTTGGAGGGGATGCGACCACGGGGAAAGCCTCGGTCCCGGGCATGATCGCCTTCCGGATCTCCCCGTCGAGGATTTTCGTCGTGTTTCCCCGGATCAAGAAAATATCGCCATCGATCGCCGTCCCGATTTGCACGAGCATTGCCTGGACACGTCCAAGGCCCTTGATAGCTTCTACCTTGGCTTGCTTGTTTACCACGAGAATTTCCGGCTCGTCACGGCTCGCGTGGTCGATCCAGATGATCTTCCGCACGTAGGGTATTGACCGCAAGGTCGGTCCGATGTCGAAGTCATCCGAGCCGGAATACCCGGCGACCACGAGCACGCGGTTCTTCATCACGTTGTACATGGCTTGCTTCTTGAAGCTCTCGAGCGCGAAGGTCTCGCTCGATACCCGCTGCTTGCCGAGACTGCTAATTGTCGTGACCAGGGATGAGGTCGTGGCCTCGCCGGTGACGGCATTCCGCTTGGCGCCATGGATCTTGTACACGGGGTACTTTCCCGCCCTCAGCACGTCGCGGGGCCGCTTGAACTTCGTGAAATCCTCGTGCGTGATCACGGGTTCGACGAGGTTTTCCTTGCCCGCGCCGAGCTGGCGCTGGAGGGCCCGCTCGATCATGTGGTCGAAGTTCGTCGTGACGACGTTGTCGCACCGCTTGATCACGGCCTGAGCAAGGAAGTGGTGGATCGCGTTGGGTTCGACGATCAGGTCAAGATAGTCGAGAAAATGAAGGTCTTTATCCACTAGATTCTTTATTTTCTCCACGATCAGCTCGTAACGGAGCATATCGAGCGAGAGCAGCACGTCGATCTCGCTAGCTGGCGCGCAGAGCCCCAGCAGCTCCCGCACGATCTCCCTCGCGGAAGGTATCGACGATGGCGGGTTCATGGAGATGCCGGCTCCCACCAGGAACGCGACACGCTCTTTCTCATCAAACAAGTCCTGGATCTTCCCGTTAAAAGGCAAAAACGCGGCGTTGCCCGTTTCTTGCATGCGTCCTTGTGCCATCTTTCATCGTTCGATCATTTATCTACGCGCACTTAAAGGACGCGTCCTTACAACAATCATAGCTTTGCTCGACGTGAATGCCATGGGTTCGCACGATCCGTTCAAGGACGACGCCTTATTTCACGAAAATCTCTTCGCACGGGGGAAATCCGCGTACGTGACGGGCAAGAAAGCCGACGTGCCGTGCATCTTGTGCGCGATCAGGGACGGCGCCAAGGAAATCGAGTCCAGGAAGCTCTACCAGGACGCGATCTTGTTCGTGATCCTCAACGCGTACCCGTTCAATCCCGGGCACCTTATGATCATGCCCTGCCGCCATGTCGAGCGCTGGCGGGATTTAACGCAAGACGAGACCGTGAAAATCGCCGAGTTCATCAAGAAATCGCAAGACGTTCTCGAGCGCGAGTTCGGCTGCACGAGCTTCAATTTCGGCGTTAACGAGGGACCATTCTCGGGAGCGAGCATCGCCCACCTGCACGTGCAAGTAATCCCCCGCTTCAAGTCCGAGCTTGGCTTCATCGACGTCGTGGGCAAGACGCGGGCCATGATCTACACGCTGGACCAGGTCCATGAGAAATTGAAGGAAAAATTGGCATGAGCTCGTGGCGTGGAAAAAGTAGCGTGCATCGATCACAAAGAAAAAAAGTAGGAACATCGAAGGCACTAGGCATATAATTTTCGTTGGAAGTGTCTTGGAGTACTTTAGGTCTTATTCGATTGCATGATCAGGTCAATCGTTTTCATGAAGACTTCCCGGATGTTTTCACCGGTTTTTGAACTCGTGCTAAAGTAAACAAGGCCGTGTTCCTTGCAGAACGCGTCTATCTGGTCATCGCTCACCTCGCGAGAAAGGTCAGACTTCGTGCCGACGAGGATCACGGGGACTTTTTCTAGCCGAACACGATACACGTCCTTCAACCACCCTTCGACATTTTCAAAGGTCGCCTGGTTGTTCAACGCAAAGCATACTATTGCTGCGTTTGCACCATGCATGTAATATTGGCGCAGAATGGCGAACGATGGATGGCCGGCGAGATCCCAGAGGTAGAGGTGGAATTCATCGCCGTTAGGGAGCTTTTCTTCCTTGATGATGAAATCCGCGCCGAGCGTCGGCTTGTAGTTCTCGTTGAAGGTGTTCTTGGAGTACTTTAGAAGCATGGTGGTCTTACCTACCTCAGCGTCGCCAATTACGCAGCATTTGCTTGTATATATCTTCATGGCCGTGTATCCTCTTCTCTGCTATGTTTTTTATATTTGTTCAAGTTTCACGTTCATTTTAAGATTATTTTTGCCCGTTGATTGCCCGGTCTCCATTTTCCACGGAATTCCGGTCAAGCAACCGGTGATCCTTCAACAAGTGGAAGAACAGGTATTCCATTCCCGTCATCTGCGCCCGCGACACGTTGTTCCCGTAAATGCCGAAGTTGTATTCAGGCGCTGGCTCGAAATTAGAGATGCTGAGCTGGATGAACTTGCTGTAATCGACGATGAGCAAGGCCAGGGGCAGGAGCGACTCATTCCGGTTGTACACCATAATGTCATGCTCGATCATTTTTTTCACGTACGGCTTGTTCTCGTCGTTAACTTGCAACGACACCTTGATATCGGGGATTTTCTTCTCGGTTTTGTGCGTGATGAGTGTTTCGAAAACCCATTTTTGCATGGGCGGCCCGAACAAGTCCGGGGATTGCAGCCAGAAAATGCGTTCCTTGGCCGTCTCCAGGAAGCTCTCGATCGTGTCGCGCACGTTCTTTTTCCCCTGGATCGCCCACACAAGCCGCTGATCGTCGTCCTTGTTCTTCTCGAGATCCTTCAGCTCGCGCTTGAGCACGCCGGCGATCTCCAGTTGCTTCTTGATCGCCTCGATCTCGTGGGTGAACACGTCCTCGACCGAAACAGCTTGATACTTGCCACCCCATTCTTTATCTTCCTTCAACACGCAACCTTTTTGGATAAGTCGCTTAAGAGAGTCATAAACGCGTGTCCGGTCGATGCCCGTGGATTCTGACAACGTCTGAGGCGTTGTTGCGCCGAGTTTAACAAGGGCGATGTAAATGATGGCATCGTTCTTGTTCCAACCGACGGATATTAAATCTTCTTCCAAGCTCATAGCCAGGGCACCGATATGACGTGCTTCGACTTGCTCGCATCAATCGAGCCGATCAAGCAATCGTGTACAAAACAAATGATTGGCGGATATTTTATATATTCATTTCGCTTGTCTCGCCGCCTTCTTCAAGACATCGGCGTACAAGTCGCTCCCGTGCGCGTCCTGGGCGACGATGAGCGGCCCGAAATGTTCCACCTGGAAGACCCACGCAGCTTCGGTCATACCCAGCTCGTTGAGCCAAGCCACGTCGACTACGCGCGTGACGGCATTCTTGGCAAGCACCGCCGCGCCTCCGACGAATGCAAGATAACACGCATCGAGTTTTTGCCAGTCAACGTTTTGCATGCCGGCTTTCCCGATGATAGCGTGGATATCATATTTCTGCATAACTTTGGCCTGGACCGCGTTCATGCGCGCGCTCGTCGTCGGCCCGGCAGCCTTGACGACCCATCCCGACGGGTCCTGCTTGACGATCGGCCCGCAATGGAAGATGACCTTGTGTTTCAAGGCAGCAACCACGCTCTGCGGCAAGGCACGCTGCTCGTCGAGCAGATACTCGTGGGTCGCGTCGCGCGCTGTCATCACGGTCCCGCTCAAGAACACGACCTCCCCTGCCCGCAGCTCGCGTGCTTTCGCCGCCGTGACCGGCGTCGTGATGGTTTTTGACGCCCCGTCCTTCGTCGCCGCGTTCATGGATAAAACTCCTCCGGTATGGTCTTATACCCGTCTTTCTCGACCCGCACGCGGGCATGCCGGTGCGCGTAGCACTGTACGACGATGCCGACCGGGAAAGACGCGGGATGCCGTGCACACGTGTCGACATGCACCGCGAGGCACGTGATGGCACCGCCCAAGCCCATGGTGCCGATGCCCGTGCTGTTGACGGCGTCCTTGATGGCAATCTCGAGGGTATGCGTCGCGGGGTCAGGATGCGGGGCACCCGCTTCCCGCAGGAGTGATTTCTTCGCAATGCCCATGCAAGTGCTCGCGCTGCCGCCGATGCCGATGCCGATGATGACCGGCGGGCAAGGCTTTCCCCCGGCGTTGATCATGTACTCGCGGACGATGCCCGGGATGCGCTCTTTAGCGCCAATCGGCTCGAGCATGACCAGCTTCGACATGTTCTCCGAACCGGCGCCCTTGAGGAGCACGTCGAGCTCCAGCATGTCCCCGGGCACCACGCGCAAGGAGACATCCGGCAGCCCGGGACCCGTGTTATCCTTGTATTTCATTGTTTCCGAGATGGGATCGACCGAGTTCGGCCGCAGCGGGATGGTTTTTGTGGCGTTCACGATGCCCGCTTCGATGGCAGCATAAATACCAGCCCGGATCGGGAACTGCTCGCCGATGGTGCCAAACACGTGGATCGTGCCCGTGTCCTGGCAATACGGAAGGCATTCTTTCGCAGCTAGCTCGAAGTTTTGCAACAAGTATTCCAATTGCTTTCGTGCTAACTGATTCGTCTCCTCTTTCGCCGCCGCGGCGATGAGGTTCCGCACGTCCTTTCGCACCCTCGTGGCGGCGAGCTTGATCACCTGGACCATCGCGTCGGCAATTGCATCTTTCAGATCGACCATGGGCGCATCACGTGGTAAGAATACCGCGTCCAAATAAAAAGCGCGTCTAAGCTGCCCGGGAAGCGACAAGATCGCGGCGATGCCCCGGCGCGGCAATTCTCCCCGTTTTTCGATTACAATGCAGCGAGTGGCTTATGACAACGGTATTGGTTTTTGTCATCCACGTGGTATCGTGCTGGCCGAGCAAGGCAGCAAGCCCGCGTTCCCGGGGCGCGAAATACCTTGGTCATACCATCATTTTTAATGGCAAGGCTCGATGGACACCCCGATCACGGGTATTGCTGAGCATCATGGACAAGCAGCCTTTCCTGGAGTTTTACCGGCGGTTCGCTACGTTCAAGCAGGAACATGGCGAAACGTGGGGCGAGCTCGCCCCAGCGTTCTTTACAGGCGAGGCAAAGCGCAAGTGGAAGCGATACCCCGCCTTCGTAAACCATCTCAAGAAAGCGTTTGCTTCGATCCCGGCGTTTCGCACGAACGGCATCAAGGAAGGGCAAGAACCGTCGATCCTCTCGTTTTTCATGAAAGATTTTTTCCCGCTCGTGCGGGATTGGTTCGTGCTAGCGACCGGGATTTCCCCGGCTAACGTTTCATTGCTCGATGCCCGCCTCGTTTACGAGAGCGAGATCCTCTACAAGTGTCAATTGCACATCCCGGCCGACATGCTCAAGGCAATGGAAACGGAAATCATCGATGTAAGTTCTCTTGCGGGAAAAATGCACGAACGCGAGCTTGTCCACATCATTTTCGAGACTCTCGTTGATAGCATAAACTTCTTGTTCAAGACCGTTATCGACATCGACTGGCAGCTCGAGCAACTATCAAACTTGCTCGAAACACGTCTGCTCGAAACACGTCTTGATGGCATGTATATCACGTTTCTCGTGTCATTCAACCGGTACACCGTGAAAAATCTGCCGATGGAGTACTTCAACGGGAATTTGCTCGATTTCCTTTGCGACGTGTATGATATCGCCGTGGATCCCGCCTTGAGGGGAAAAATGCTCCAGATGAAAGTACGGTACCTGGAGTCCGCGCGAGCGGCATATTTCGACCATCGCGATGATATGCTCGGAGCCATCAAGCATTTTCAAGCCAAGGCACTGCTCTTGAACCAAGTTTCGCACATGTACGAGATCCTCGCGGCGTTGATCTCCAAGCTCGATCTCGGCGTCAAAAACGTGCAGCAATTGTTGCATGAGTATAGCGTGGCCAACATGTTTGCCGAATCCGATACGCTGCTGTGGAGCTACCTGCTCGACATGTGCACGGCACAAGCGCTGCTCTATGAGACGTTCCAATCGAACCTGCGCGGGCTCAAGGGAAAATCAAGCATGGTCTTCATGATCATCCTGCAATATTTCTTGATAGATCTCAAGCGCGATGCCCTGCTGGAGAAAGTGTTCCACGGGGATCGATTGTTCGATAAGCTGGAACGGTTGATCAGGCACGAATCAGGGGAAGACGAGGCGTGCTTGGAGCATTTCACGAGTGATTTTCAAGAATTTCTCGTGAGCCATTTCAAGATTCAAGACATGGACGATTATGACGTGTTCATCAAAGGAATTTTCGGAAAATCAGTTGATCGGATCATATCTCGCTTTTTCTCGTCGTTCTTGAAAACAAGCCATGAACACATCATGTTCAACATGGAAAAATTAGGTCTCGATGCCAAGACAACGAAGAAAATCACGTTCACCAATCTCGTCTCGTTCCTCGGGGATTTCTTGCAATTTTGCTTGAAAACCGTGTTTTTCCAGCCTAGCCTTGACCTTGGATCGAAACAGTTCAAGGATTCTTCCGGCAGGTTTTCCGGCGACAACATTGCCACGAGCATGGTGGAGTTGCTCTTGTATCGAGAGCTACCTTTCCATGATAACCAGTGGATGGCGACCCTGGCGGCAAAGTTTCGAAATCAAGTTGACATGGTGTACATGATCGATGTCAAGGAAGAATTAATGGCGATTCCTCAAGATATCCTTGCAAACTTTGTCCTTCACGATCGTGCCCTCAAACCGACGACGATTCTCCTCCACGATTGGTTCTTCGACGAGGTGATCAAGCCGTTTCACGAGTACAGCCATTATCTTCGCGATCACGTGCGGGGCAAAGATCTTTCCAACGAGGAGATGCGAGAGGTGTTGGCACTGTTTTTCGAGCGCCACGTTCCTTCGATATCCGCGAGCACGCGCCAGAAGGACAACATCGCGAAGATCGTCGCTGCATCGGTCGACTTGAAAATTTGAAAGGATTGAAATCAAACCGCTAAAAAGAAGGATGAATGCTTAACTCTTGAAGAAGGACAGCTCGATTGCCTGGTACTTCTCCTTGTCACATACCTGTTTGCAATTCCCGCAGAGGATGCACTCGCCATTGCCAGAAATTCTCGTATACGACTCGTCCAAGATCCTGATCTGCATCGGGCATGCTTTCTCGCATTTTCCACATTCCTTGCGACCCACGCACTTCGTCGGGTTCCTCGACAGCGCCGTGATGGCATGCTTGGCAAAAGGTCTCGTGATGGCACCGTACGGGCAGAGATACCGGCAGTAAAATCTCGGGTAATAGAAGGTCAAGATCATGATGATGAGGTAGAAGAATCCTTGCACGATGTAGAGCCAGTTAGAGAGCAATAACTCCAGATTCCCCGATGTCGCGATATCTTGCGTGATCGTGGGAACGAACACGAACAAGAACTCGTCCAAGCTCCAGAACCCGAGCGGATTCTTGCCGAAGTCGCCAAGGACTTGCACGTATTGCAAGTAGGTGTTGTTGTCGGCGATGAAAAGGAACGGCACGATGAAGAGCAAGATGAGGCCGAGGATCCAGTTTTTCAAGCGAGACACGTACGCGTGCGTCGTGATGCCCATCTCCCGATTATTCTTCGTGGCAATGCCAGCCCACCCGAACAAGTCCTGGATGAGCCCGGCGGGGCAGAGCCAGCCGCACGTTGCCCGGCCAAATACGATCGTGACGAAGATGATCAGGCCAAAAAGCAAGAACGGAACGATGCGGGCGACCATTGACCCGAGCATGAGCTCCAAGAAACCGCCACTATCGGAAAAAGTGGACCGGGGCGAGCTCAAGAATGGAACGAACCGGAACATCGATTGGAAAAATGACAAGTCGATTTTCAAAAAGGAATCCCAAAACACGGCATTGAGGAAGATGATGACAAAAATTTGAACGATTCTACGAACAATTGTTATTTTTCCGACATAAATTTGCCGCTTTTTTGGGACGGTCGTGGTTGGTTCTTCCATTGTGCTCGCCGAACGTGTATCGGGTTAATCTAACGCGCGTTAGATTTTATTGTTTTTTGTTTGGTGTCTTTTGGTTCAAACCTTTCAATCATGACGCTGACCGGGGACAGGCCCGATTGCTCGAACACGGCGCGCAGCAAGGTATCCAAGGCCTCAATATTTTCCTTGCCAAGGTATTGGTAAAGATGGGACGGGCAAGACTTGCAATCCGAGTTACCGAAGCGTTCGATCGCCTTGAACAGCGTGGCTTCAGCGTGTAACCGCATTGAAACCTCGCATTCCTTTTTCTGGCTCGTGATCGCGTAATAAACACGATGTATATCGAGCTGTTCGAGCAAGAAATCGACGTGCCAATGGATTTTCTTTCCTTGGCGGGAAAGATGCCGCGCCAACCGCCCGTGCAAGCCTTTCAAGGCAGAACCCACGTAGAGATAAACACAATCCCCCTTCACGTGGACTATCCCGAGCTTTCCAACAGGTATGTCCAGGGATTCTCTTGCTACTATGCACAAGATATAAACGCCCGGGTCCTTCGGAAAGAAGGATGGTTTCTCGGCGAGCGCCATGTTGCCAGCCTTTCACGAGGAGATCTCCGTGGCCATGAGCTTCATCACCTTTCCCGGGATCTCGGTGACGTTGTCGTACGGGATTGGCAGCGCTCCAAGGTCGAGGAATTCTTGAAGATTCTCCTTGTTGAAATTGCTTCGCGGGATGGGTAAAAAGAACTTGCGCGAGTTCTTGATGACCTTTTCTGCGAGGTCAAAATCGATGGAGCCACCGATGGTCTCTTGCACGTCCGAGATGAAAAAGATGATCGTGTCCTCGGGATTCGACGGGGTGAACCTGTCACCGCGTGTTGGCTTTCCAGTGGCAAGCGTTTGCAGCACATTGTTGATGTCGGTCATGCCCATGGTGTTTTCCGTGAGCAAGCCCAGGAATTCCTCGCGATCGTGGGCTTTCGAAACGCGATTCTGGTTTATCGCGAACGTGTCGTTGGAAAAGGAAACGAAGACGATCTCGGATTCCATGTCCTTGTCGAGCGATTCGATGAGGCCCTGGAACAGCTCGACCTGGCCGATGTACGACGCGATCATGGACCCCGACAAGTCATTCACGAGAATAAGGTTCCGCGAGGACGCTTTCACTTTCTGCCGGTACATCGGCGTCCAGATCTGCATCTTCTTCATGGTCTCGAACAGCGTCCCCTTCACGTCAAATTCCTTGTGCTGGAACGCTTGCACGAGCGCGTTCAAGTCCTTGAGGAAGCCCTCGCGCATGAAAAACTCCCGGAAAAACGAGGCAATGAGATGGATGATCGATTTCCGCCGGCCTATCGGGAGATTCCGGTGCAAATATCGCCTGATGAGCGTGGACACAGGGTCGTCGGCATCGACGGTGTGCACTTGCAGCCGTTCCGCCGGGTTGACGCGCATGAGCAAGCTGAGCGTGGCGAGTTCGTCGGTGTTTTCAAACTCCAGGATGTCGTCGAATTTGATCACGCCCGTAAGAAAGGCATTCACCGAAAATCTCGTGAACTCTTGCTTGACCGCTTCGGTCTGGGCCGCGATCTTGTCGATCGTTATCAAGGATTGCTTCAGGTAGAGCATGTCGTTTTTCGTGAGCAGGTGCATGTTGTCGCTCAGCGTCTTCAGCGCCGTCATTGCCTTGTCATTCAACTTTTCCTTGTACTTGTAGAATCGCAGCGCGTCTTGAAAGCTCATGAGCTCCGCGGGTTCCGCGGCGTGGATGGCGAATAACCCTTTCACGGCCTCGATCACGATGTCGCGTTCCAGGTTCAGGTTGAGCAGCAAGAATTGGACTTGATCGGGAAGCGTGTCGAGATATTTTAAGTACCTTCCCAGGTTTTGCATGCGCTTCGAGACCCGGACCCCGAATCGATTCCTGAGAATCTCGAGAAAGTGCGGCCAAAGGTTGAGGTCCTCGGTCACGATCGGGTGCAGCTGGATGCGGCCCTCGTCATCGACCTTGACCAGCTTGTAACGCTCGAGCGTGGCAACCGGGTCAGCATTGACGCCCAGTTTTTTCAATGCCTTGCTGATCTCATCCGCCGTTGGCATGTTTCTCGCGAGGCCTTGCTGGATCATGCTGTCGAGCAAGATTTCCAGCGTCGATTGCTTTATATCCGTCGACGCGAACAGCCTGGCCAAATCTGCCGGCGCGAATGAGAACGGCATGTGTTCAGTGACCACCCGAAAGCATCGGTTGCTAGGATAATCTGATATTATATCATATATATACAATTTGATGATATTTTCCCTCGCGCTGCTTGACAAGGAGCGATTCAAGTTCTTAGCACATTGCTTTTTCTGTCCGGAAATTATTTGAGGGCGTGCTGTGATAATAACGTGCAAGCGCTGATCGTTTCGATCAGCGGCACAACCATCCCGGAAGCGTGGCAATCGTGAGCAAGGACGATCGAAAGGACGAGAATCCCATCGATGCTTTCAAGAAACTGCTGCAAGACGAAGCCATGGTGCAGAAGACCGTCAGGA
>JAUQYW010000545.1 GCA_030587525.1 Candidatus Sigynarchaeota archaeon
TTCGTATTTAAAGACCGGCACGGGCATCGTGTTTTCGTTTTTGATCCAAGGAGACCCGGCACGATTCGGGGCAAAACCACCGATGCAAGCGTGGTTGTTTCTCGCGACAAGGGAAAATGAAAAACTATCGTGGATCCGGCAGCAATACAAGTCGAAACAATTGACACTCGCAGAAGCTACGGAAAAAATACACGTGTTCGTGGTCACGACGCCACCGCCAGTGAATAAACTGAGGCGGGCAGCATGGCTCCGGAACTTGGCCCTGTATTATAAACATCGCTGGTACATCGAAACGGCGTTTCGCGACATGAATCACATCAAGCCAACGTGCCATGCGCGCACGGACGCGGCAAAGATCTTCTGCACGATGATGCGCTGCTGGCTCTACAACGCTTGGCAAATAGAGCGCGAACGGAGAAGACGGCTACGACGGGTGCCAGCATCGGTGCGGCATGGTCCAACGTTGCGGGAATTCTGCGACACGGTGTTTGAAACCAGCTTCGGATTGTCATGTTTTGCACGGGCATGAAAAAAAGATAGATCAAATTGTCGAAAGATACCGAGGTGATTCAGAATATGCAACTAAAGTTTCCGCCGATACTGATATTAAAAGGGAATATAGTGAAGTTTCTATAGTCTTCGAAAAAAATGATCTGGTTTTATTGAAAAATAAAATAAACCGAAAATATGGAGGATGACAACATAATATGGTCTCATATACACTTCAGTTAGAAACAGATACTGAAGTCGAAATCATCAAGATCCTATGTAATGAGTTTGAAACTAATCCTGAAAGCTTTGGGATTGATAAAAAAGAAATCTATTCAAAGATGCCAAGTGTTTCAAAAGACGAAATTGATAAGGCAATTGAAAGTTTGGAGAAATTGATGTATATCTCTGTTAATAATGAAGAGGTGTGGATGAAACCCGCGAAGATCTATCCCGCTTTCCTTTCTCGAATTGGTAATCGAATGGGAAATAAGAAACATTGAACTCGTATCATTCAAGATCATAGGCATTTGGAAAGGTGATGGTTATACCAAGTAAAGAAAGAAAACGTGAGAATTTTTCATTAAAAGTCAAATTCTTGAGTCACTTAGTTAACCACCCATATTGATTTTTACTCGATTTTTATGAGATTTTTCTTGATTTTCGACGTCATTTATAATCATAGATGCCGACTAAATTCCTTAAATTATGCTTGTTGCTTGAATAATGGAGGATATGTTTCGTCGCATTCTGTCATGAATCTGGAACCGTGGAACCTATTTGTGATCCATAAATAATCTAACCAAGGAGCATATCAAGCCCATTGATGCGAAAGACATAAATATGCGTGGAACCCATGTAATATCTATGCCCTTCCTGGTGAGTAAAAAGGACAAGTACGGCAACGAATATTTGTACATCCGACACAATCATCGTGTTGACGGAGAAGTGAAGTTGGCTTATCAGGTCTACCTTGGAGCAGCTAAGGATCTTGCCACGCGTGGAAAGTTGTTAAGCCTTGATTTTCAAACCGAGACCATCGAGTTTGGCCTGATAGCTGCTTTATTGCGCATCGCGAAGAAAATAGGGCTGGTAGGGATAATAAACAGTGCCACGGGGAAGCGGGACCAAGGTCTCAGCGTGGGGGAGCACCTCTTGATCGCAGCGATCAATAGGTGCGTTGAACCGGTTTCCAAGACCCACTTGATGGATTGGCTTGATTCCACGGTTTTGCGGAAGATTTATCCTGATCTTGACGTGAACCTAGATTCACGAGCATACTGGACGCATTTTCAATACGTGACCGAGGATAACGTGGAATCGATCGAGAATGAGCTGATGCGTGTTATCATGGGGGTGTACAAGATAGATTACACGCACCTTTCCTTCGATCCCACGAACTTCTTCACGTACATCAATCCTCGGAAGCCGAATCAAGAGTTGCCAAAGCATGGACACTCGAAGGAAGGCAGGGCCACTCTGAATATAATCAATCTTTCCTTGTTCTGCACGATCGATGGTGGCATCCCCCTCTTTCACCTGGCGTACCCGGGAAACACGGTTGATGCCATTCACTTCAAATCCGCCATTATTGCATTGAAAGCCCGTCTCAAGGTCCTGGAGATGAGCCCGACAAGCGTGGTATTAACGTTTGACAAGGGAAACTTGTCACCGGAGGGATTTGACCTTATTGATGAAATGGAGCTTGGCTACATCTGCTCGGACAGGCCTTCCACCCATAAGGACGTACTATCAATTCCACCGGAGGAATTCACTATGCACGAGCTTCCGAACGGAAAGCAAGTGGGAGTGAAGGAATTCAACGCCGAAAAATACGGCAAAGAACGTCGTTTCATAGCGGTCTATAATCCGAATGAAGCAAGCTGGAACCTCGAAAACCTCGAAAAGAAAATAACCAAGAAGATTACAGAAATCAAGAAATATTTTAGCGAACGAGTGACGTTTGCCCCAGGGGAAAGAAGAAGAGGACAAGCCGATAAATGGCGGAAAATGATCGAGGTCAAGGCAAAAATAAAGGATATGATCGGAGGAGAGCCGTATAAAAGCATCATCACCTTCGTGATTTCAGGTCCAGAGGAAATCCCGGTTGCAGAAGGCGGTAGCTTGAGCGTTGACCTTTCGATCAACAAAACCTCAAAAGCTGAAACAAGCCTCGAGCATGGCAAATCCTTCCTGATGACAAACCAGGTGGACCTTCCGGCTCATGAGGTGGTCTGGGTATATCGCCAGCAATACCTTGTCGAGCAAGCGTTCAAATGGTTGAAAGGCAACGAATTCTTGAGCGTGCGACCGATGTATCACCACGTGGACTCCAGCATCAGGGGCCACATCTTTGTTTGCTATCTGGGATTAGTGCTCCTCAGTTTATTAGTCCGGGAAGTCGTGCAGCACGACATTCCAATGAGCATCCATGATGCGGTAAAAACGCTCAAGGAAATCAAGATGACGCGCATTATACTTCCTGGAAGGACAGACGCCATTGAAAATGTCAATGCAATGGATCCAGATGCCAAACAATTGTACGACTTGCTCGAAATGGGGAATCTTTTTAAGAGAACTTAGAAACTGCCTTCTTTTTATTATGCCGTGGTACCTATTAAGAAAGTCAAACTCCTATAGCGGCCACCGGAGGCCTCGTAGGAAGGTGAAATTGAAATAAACAAAATAACTTAGTAACTCAAGAAATTATCATGATAGCCGGGGGACATGATGCCGGTAAAGGATTTCCAGAATTTCAAGCGAAATGGCCGGAAATGGCCGAATTGTTTCGAATTGCAAGACCACAGATTTTGGCGAAGATGCACCATGGAGCGGGTACATCAGTATATTTCAAGATGGTACGAGATAAAACAATAGTCCTCGATTCCTCGATAGGTATCATTATGGGTAGCCATCACGGCGTCTTTCCTTTGTCGATCAATAGCCACGTGTTGAAAATCAACGCATGCAATGAATATCGCGGGTGGATGGACGTAACATCGCGAATAGTGCACATGGTGATGAACATTCACGATTATCACCTAGTGCATATTCCCTACGGCGATAAGACTTGGCGCGGTGCATCATCGTACCTTGCTGGGCTCGTGAGCGTGGCGGATTGGATTGCCTCGGACGCGGTGCATTTTCCATTCGAGAACACGGTCAAGGACGAGAAGCAATACCAAGCAGTCTCCATGGAAAGAGCGAGGGTGGCAATGGATGATGCAGGTTTCTTCAAGTGGCATTCCCCTGTTGCAATGACCGGCTTCGTTAATCTCTTTCCAGAATGCAGCGATCCGCGCCCGATGCAACGCCTAATCATTGACGATGCTAAATTCGTGAAACGCGAAGGGCTCGTGATCATCGAAGCGTTGATGGGGGAAGGAAAAACAGAGGCAGCGCTCTTCCTTGCAGATGCGTGGATGGCGAACGGCGGGTTCGAAGGCTTGTATTATGCCCTTCCAACTCAAGCGACGAGTAAGCAGATGTTCGGACGGGTTGAATCCATGTTGAAGGCTCGCTATCCAAAAGACAATGTTGCAATCAATCTTGTTCACGGCCATGCTGCGATCTCTGCCGAGTTGAAACGCTTGAAGAAAGGCAAAAAAAGCACGCTCCACGTCGACGATGATGATACCGGCACGCTCGTGGCATCCGATTGGTTCACATACAGGAAGCGAGGCTTGTTGTGTCCATTTGGCATCGGCACCATCGATCAAGCATTGCTTTCCGTCTTGCAGACAAGACATTTTTTTGTCCGGCTATTTGGCCTTGGTGGAAAGGTGGTCATTTTCGATGAAGTGCACGCGTACGACGCTTATATGCTTGCCGTGCTCAACAGATTGCTCACGTGGTTAGCCGTGCTTGGTTCGCCGGTAATAATTCTATCTGCGACGCTCTCCCGTGTGAAAAGAAAACAATTGCTTGAAGCCTATAATGCCGGCTTGGTGGCCAATGGTCACGCGAGTGCAATGATCGATGTAGAAAGCACCCCCTATCCGAGAGTCTCTTCCATCATCGAGAACACTTGCCGCGTGGTGCCTTTCACCTCATCGCGCGCATTCACGCTCCAGTTCAAGTTTATCTTGCAAGATGAAGAGGCGGTCATTGACGAATTGAAGCGCAAATTAGTGGCTGGTGGTTGCTTAGCCGTCATCTGCAACACCGTGAAACGAGCACAACAATTATACGCGGCTATTTCAAAAGCCTTCAAGAGCTCGGATGTCGAAGTCAGCATCATCCACGCCCGGTTCATGCACAAGGACAGGGAGGATAAAGAGGATGATCTGCTCCGCAAGTACGGGAAAAAGGGGGAGAAGAGACCGCGGAAGGGCATCCTCGTGGCTACGCAAGTCGTGGAGCAAAGCCTTGATTTGGATTTTGACTTCATGATCTCCGATCTAGCACCGGTCGATCTTCTATTCCAGCGCTCCGGACGGATGCACAGGCATGAGCGGCCGGAGAGGCCGATCAAGGCGCCGGAGCTCTGCATCTGCTCTCCCGAAAATGGAGACGATGGACTGGTTTTTGGTAAAGATAACATTGATATACACGTATACGACGAGCATATCTTGCTAAGAACATGGCTTCTTATCAAGAATGAGGAATCGATGGAGATGCCCGGTGATATTGATGCGATGATCGAGGAGGTCTATGGAGAGCACGAGATACCGGAAGATCTTGAGGATCATCTTGCCAAGCAATGGATGGACTCGATGGATCGCCTGCAGCTAAAGAAACGTGAATACGAGAATCTTGCTGATGTTAAGACGATCGCGAACCCTTCAGCAGAAGCGGACATCGCGTCGATGTTTAATAAGCAACTCGAAGAGGACGACTATGAAATGAGTCGAAATGCACAAGCATTGACGCGAATCTCCGCACCAAGCCTCCCGGTAGTATTATCTTTCGAGAACGATGATCCAGAACAATTCAGTGATGAAGACGCCCTTTCTCATTCGTTAAATGCTTCTCAATATAGAATCTCGGATTTCATTGACGATGGTGATACACCCTCGGCGTGGAAGAAGAATCCATTGCTCCGGTTTCACCGGGTGATTCGGCTTGATACGAGGGGACAAAAGACCATTCCAGGCTCAGTTCTCGAGTATAATCAAGAAGTTGGAATGACAATCAAAAAAACACAAGGTGCTACAATTGCAGAAATATAATTTGATCGACGAGTGCTGGATACCGTGCAAGAGCATGGACGGGTCATTGAAGAACGTAGGAATCAAGGAAGCCTTGCGCGATGCAAGTCACTTGCGCGAGATCTACGACCAATCACCTCTTATTACGACTGCCTTACACAAGCTGCTCCTTGCTATCTTGCATCGGATCTTCGGTCCGAGAGACTTGAATGAATGGTGCTCGTTATGGGAGATGGGGGAATGGAATATCTCCAAGGTGGCAGGATATCTTGATAAATGGCGTAACTGGTTCTTCTTGATCGACGATCAGCATCCATTCTACCAGGATAGGGACGATTTCAACAAGAACGAACTTCCAGTCACGAAGATCGCTCACGAAATGGCAACTGGAAACAATGACACGCTTTTCGATCATCATTACAAAGAAAAGGAAGAATCGTGGCCACTAGACAAGGTTGCTCGTTACATAGTCACGTTCCAGCAGTATGCAGTTGGGGGAACGCAAGGGAAGGCTGGCAGGACCGAGGATGGCCCGCTCGTCCGGGGAGTGACCGTCATGGCTCTGGGTTCGAATTTATTTCAGACGCTAGCGTTGAACCTCGTACCTTTATCCCGTGAGTACACGGGGTTCGATCATACCAGCGAAGACCTCCCGGGATGGGAAAGGGTAACAGCTCGAGCAGCATCGAACAAGGGTATCAAGCCTCTTGGCTATCTCGATTACTTGACATGGCCGAGTGTCGGGCTCCGGATGATATACAACACAGAAGGGAAATGCGAGAAGATCAAGATGCGGCAAAACCTTGCTAGTTCGAAAGACTATCTGGATCCCATGAAATCGTACAAGAAGAATGCCAAGGGCGAGATCTTGCCCGTGAGATTCTCCGTGGACAGGGCATTGTGGCGTGACAGCGCGGCCATTTTCAGGGTTTCGGACATTGAATCGACAACCGGCACCAAGCGTCCTGCATTTCTTGACTTGATTCAGAACGTCATCGTGGACAAGAAGGTGGCAATCCCACCCATGACCATAGTTGTAACCGGGATGCAAATGAACAAGGCAAAGATCATGGCGTGGTGCCTCGATCGATTGCCGTTCGAACTGGATTTCATCACCCGGGTCGACGTGATGAATTGCCTCGATTATTGCATCAAGATTTCGGAACGCGTGGCAAATTTATTCAGCATTGGTAAGGAGTCTAAGGGCCAAGATGAAAAAGATTTGATGCCTGTCCGGTACTTGCTAAAATCGCTGGGATTTGGAAAAAACGATCTTGAGAAGGAACAATCGCGAGACTCTTTGGGTTTCAAGCGAATCTTTTGGTCTTCCCTTGGGGTGCCGTTCCAGGAATTGACTCACGAGGCGTGCATCCAACCCGATCTCGCTCATTGCATCAAGGTCTGGAAGGAAAGTCTCAAGAATCTCGCCTTGACGACCTTTTACTTTGCTACGAAGCACTTGCTATCGTCCCCCAGCGGAATTAAGGCACAGATCATAGCTGAAAAAAAATTCAAGGGCCTTCTCGACTACACGCTGGCAAAGGACGCCGTGCTTGCTGCGTCGAGCGAAGTAGAGGATAACGAAGATGGTTCAGACATAGATGATGAAAATGGAAAAGATTGAAATCGATATCGATCAGCGTTTTGTGGATTATCTCGACAACTTGTTGGCGGATAACACAGCGGCTCTCGCGGCACTGCGGCGCGGTAACACCATGAGGCCGGGTGAATGTTCCGACATGTACCGTTATGTCGTGCCATGGATTGGAGAAAAGACATCAAAGTGGACGGAAACCGTTTATTACATCGTCGCAGGCTTGTATGCGTTGAACAAGACGAAGTCATCCGATGTTGCGGAAAATTTTGGTGGTGTCGTGGCGTCGATGACAAGAGATGATAATCGTGCTGCAATGGAAAAAAGATTCCAGATCCTCATCACGTCTCACCGTGACGATGTACACATCTACTTACGGCAAATCATCCAGATGATGAAGGACGTACCTATCAATTGGGTTAAGCTGATAAAGGATCTCAAGAGTTGGAACACCGATACCCAGCGCGTGCAGCGCTTTTGGGCAAAAAGTTTCTGGTCATTAATTAAAAAAGCACCTGAAGAAAGTGATAAAAAATGAATGTTGAATTGCACATCATCCAGAATTTCGCCCCTTCGAACTTGAATCGGGATGATACCGGATCACCGAAGGAGTGTGAATTTGGTGGATTGCGGCGGGCTCGAATTTCGAGTCAATGTTTCAAGCGTGCCATCCGGGAGTATTTCATGGATCATGGAATGCTTTCCGGCAAGATGGCAGTCAGGACACTGCAGATGCCGCTTGCCCTTGCAAAAATTATGAAAGAGAAAGGGAAGAGCGACGACGAGATCAAGGCGGTCATCAAGGCATTTTTCAGTTCTCGAAAGATCAAGGTGGACAAGAATTTGTCGACAGAATACTTGATCTTTGTCGGGGATCAAAACATCAAGGATGCGGCAGCACAGCTCATGACCCCGGAAATCTGGTCGAGCTTGTCGCAAATAGCCGATGAAGACGAGAAGAAGGAAGATGATGGGGGGGATGGAAAGGCCAAGCCGAAGAAGAAGAAAACTAAGATCGAGATTCCGGAGAATGTCAAGAAACAAGTCGGCGATCTCCTGGATAAATTGTTTTCGGTCACGCCGGACATCGCCCTCTTTGGCCGCATGGTGGCCAACGCGCCGAAGTTCAACACGATCGCTGCGTGCCAGGTCGCGCATGCCATTTCCACGAATCGCATGAACATGGAATATGATTATTACACCGCGCTTGATGAATTGAAGCCAGAAGACGAACCGGGCGCGGGTATGATTGGGTTATCAGGGTTCAATGCGCCGTGCATGTACCGTTACCTGAACATCGATGTTGAACAGCTGGTGAAAAACCTCGGGGATAAGGTTCTTGCATCAGAAGCGCTCGCGTCGTTCCTTTCAGCGGCGATCAAGGCCATCCCGAAAGGAAAAGACAAAACCATGCCAGCCAACAATCCTCCCGCCTTTGTCATGGTTGTATTGCGAGACGATGGATTCTGGTCGTTGACTAACGCATTCGAGAAGCCAGCGAAATATATCTCCGAGAGCAAGGGGCTTGTGGAACACTCGATCGAGAAAATGATTGAAGAATGGGCAACGACATGCAGCGTGATGGGAAAACCAGAGAATGTTTCCATCTTTTACGCTGGCATGAAGGCCAGCGCGCTGCCAAAGGACACGGCAAGTGAGCTTGGCATGGTACCGTGCAAATCCATTGATGAACTTGTTAAAAGTGTCATTTCGGGCGTAAAAGGCTTGAAGTGAAAGGTGATTTGCCGTGCACACGCTGTTGATCCAGATCGCCGGTCCTATGCAATCGTGGGGGCTTTCGAGCAGGTTTGCGGAAAGGGACACTGCAACGGAACCAACCAAATCCGGCATCGTTGGATTGATATGTGCATCTCTTGGCCGGGGTGTCTCGGAACCGATCAGCGACTTGACGCGGCTACCGCTAGGGATCCGGGTAGATCGGGAAGGAAAGATGCGATACGACTATCAAACGGCCGAGGATGTGATGACAGCGGAAGGTGGTACCAAGACTGTCCCTTCAAAAAGGTATTACTTGTCGGATGCTGTGTTCCTTGCCGGGATCGAGAGCGCCGACCTTGCCGTGCTTGAGCAGATAGCCCTCGCCTTGAAACGACCTGTTTGGCAAGTATTTCTTGGAAGGAAATCTTACCTTCCTTCCCGGCCTTTGTTCATTAGTCGCCGTCCTGGGTCGATACCCGGCCATCCAGAGATCCCAGGCATCGTGAACTTGCCGTTGTACGATGCACTGGTTTCATTCCCACGATTGTGCGAATTGGATGACACGGTAGATCGACTCCGCATCATCATTGAATCGGAAAGAGGAACCATTGTCCGCAAGGACGTGCCTCTTTCGTTTGATTCACGGGAGTATGATACGCGTCGCGTCGAGATAAAATATATGAATATAAAACATAAAGGAGGAACCGATGATGTGGCTGACCCGGCTGATGCTTTCTAAAAAGAACAAGCAAGTATGTCGTGATCTTTCCGATTGTTACCAGCTCCATCGAACCGTGATGTCAATGTTCCCGAACGCTGGGGGTAGCAATCCCCGTGAGAAACTAGGTGTCCTCTATCGATACGAGCCGCAGGAAGGGGTTTGCGACGAGTTACTCGTTCAATCAATCGAAAAACCTGACACATCCCACCTTCCAAGTGGTTATTTGTACGCGGGAACCATCCCGGCGGTATCATATACGGATATTTCCAAAGCATTGAAACGGATCCAGGTCGGAGTGACATTACGATTTAAGATCCGTGCCAATCCAACGAAGCGCGCCAATTCGGTCGCCAGCTATGCCGAGAGAAAACAAAATCGAAAAGAGAACAATGGTATCCGGTATCCTATCCGTGAAGAACAGCAACTCATCGAATGGTTGACTCGAAAAGGATTACAACACGGGTTCGAGCTGCTTTCCGTCGCGTTCGTGGAGACCGGCGAAAAAAGAGGCTTGATATCGGACAAGAAAGCTATTACCATATCAAAGGTGAAACCAGTAACGAGCGATGCAGTAGTAGAGGATCGTCAAGCAACGAAGCACGCTTCGATCAAGTTCAACAACGTGATCTTCGAGGGATACTTAAAAGTAATCGATCTTGAGAAATTCCACGAAAGCATCAAGTCTGGGATCGGGACCGAGAAATCTTTTGGTTTTGGTATGCTTTCCTTCGCGTTCGTTAAATAATTCCCCGTTTTTTTATTTTGAACGGTATTATTCCGATTCTTGATCATTATCATAGCGCTTATCAGAACTCTCGCGGTCGCTTGAAAACGATCTCATACATGCCCGTGAAGCCCGCGGCGCCGTGGCTGAGCACCGCTATCCCCGCCAATTCCCAATGATCTTTCCCGAACACGTTCAGCGCATCTTGAAACGATTTCGCGGGCAATAGCTTCCAATCGCCCTGGTCCCGCCCTCGTTGCTCGTACACGATGTCGTTGACCGACTGGCGGCCGCGCACGATGATGGCGCGGTATTCCCATTCACCGTTCTTTTCGGGAAGGATATTATTTGCCGGGGGTATTATTTCAATGGTATCGTATGTTTCCAACTTGCTCTTTACTTGCACGGTCTCTTGCACCGGCTCGGGGGGTTCTTGTATTCGTGCGCGATATGGCATGGTGACCGCCAAGGCTTTCCATTCGTCGACGGTCTTTTCCAGGGCTGCCGAGATGATGTTCGCTCTCACCCCGAATTTGTCCCGCAGCATCTTCGTTGTCATGCCCGGGGTCGTGTCTTTCGCCGTCCGGATTGCGATGCGCTGCTCAATATCCTCGCGCCACAAATGTCGTGCCATACCAGTGATCCCTGTGAACCATTCAACTTGAACTTGATGGTTGTGGCTTTTCGGGACATTATGAAGCAGGCGCTAGCAACTTCGGGCCGTAACCTTGTCACTCACTTTGTGTATTTTAGCCGCAACCAACCCGTTCATTTGGTCAGTTTGCGTGCGACCAAGAAGGATAACCTAGCCTTTATTTCGGCCGTATTACGACCAGCCACGGTTTTTGTCGGATCAAAGCATGCATAAAAATGGCTTCTAAAATAAGAATAATCTAAATCTATTTTGAGAGAATCATCTATCTCGAACAAAACACATAAATATAAGCCGGCCTCTTCATTATTCGTGAGGAGAACCAGCTTTTCTCGATCCTTTAGGTTTTTAAAGCACTAGTGTATTATTACTGATGCATCCTTATTATCTCTGAAGACAAAAAGATTACTGCGGCATTCCACCGAATCCCGATAGAGGAATGGTGAGAATATGGTTGAAAAGGGAAATCAAGCGTGTTTTGTGGATTCATACTTTATGGATTTCACATTGCTCATTTTGAGAGTTGATTAAAATGGAGAACGATCAAGAGTATCGATTCTCCAATTGGATCACTAAACAGCCACTGGAAAATGAAACACCAGCAAACATAACACCATTGGAAGATAAGGAATCCGAATACGAAAAATGGTTCAATGAATATGAAAAATTCAAGTCAGTATTCGAAGTTCTGGATAATAAACTCATAAAATTCGTAGAATTTATGAGTGGCAAGAATAATGGTAGGTTTGAATTCTCATACTATGTCGGACTTGGCCGGTCCGGATCAGGCATCGCAACCATGCTCGGATTGCGCGCAAATCCGCCAATACCAGTCGGATACTTGTCAGACTCTCAATATCCATTCCCAATGAAATCTTACATGATGCCAAATCTAGCCCTCTTGCATGGCATAAAAGACAAAGCAGATATCTGTATCATTGATAGCGTGGTGAAAAGTGGCATTCATGTTATTATTGCAATAGATCATATTATCAAAGCGCACGAGATTGCGGGAAAATCCATCAATTCAATAACGGTGGCATGCGTGCAGTTTAGGTACAAGCATCTAATTCCCGATCTCGTGCAGGAATATATTGAAAAGCAGTATAAGAATTATAACGTGTATTTCGTTTATGGATTTG
>JAUQYW010000687.1 GCA_030587525.1 Candidatus Sigynarchaeota archaeon
CGCGACCGTGGCCCAGAACCCTAACACGATCGTCGTGCTCGTCAACGGGAGCCCGGTTGCCATGGATGGCTGGATCGAAAAGGTGCCAGCAGTGCTAGAGTCATGGTATGGTGGCATGGAAGCCGGCCACGTGATCGCCGACATCTTGTTCGGGAACATCAACCCGTCGGGAAAATTACCTATAACATTCCCGAAAAAGTTATCCGACTCGCCAGCGCACGTGTCGAAACTCACATTTCCGGGGATAGATGATAAGGAACAATACGACGAGGGCATCTTCGTCGGGTACCGGCACTTCGACAAGAAGGGCATCGAGCCCCTGTTCCCCTTTGGCCACGGCCTCTCCTACACGACGTTCGAATATCGAGGATTGAAGGTGAGCCAGGCAAAGGTTTCCGGGGACGCGAAGTTCTCGGTTGCCGTCGATGTTAAGAACACGGGCAATCGCCCGGGCGCAGAAATCGTCCAACTCTACATCCAGGACATGGAAGCGAGCGTCGACCGGCCCATCAAGGAACTCAAGGGGTTTAGAAAGGTGGTTCTCGAGCCCGGCAAGCAAGAAACCGTCACGATCGACTTGTGCAAGGAGGATCTCTCGTTTTACAGCGAAAAGGAAGGGGCATGGATCGCAGAACCGGGAAAGTTCACCATCCTCGCGGGTAGCTCGTCACGGGATATCCGGTTGAATGGCGAGATCGAATACGTGTAAAATATTACGACACCAGGGCAAAATTGCCCCTTTTTCTTTCTTAAATGCAGTTGCTTTAAAATAACAAGGTTTGAAGATTAAAAACCGGCATGGTTCGCTTCCAAGAAATCGAACCCGGCCTGGGTTAACATGAATCCCCGATCGTCTTCCCGGATTAACTGGAGGTCACGCAGCACGGGAATTCGGCCTTCGATGCAGCTCATCGGTATGCCGCACATCACGTGAAGTGTTTGCATATCGACTGGGCCGAACCGAATCGATTCGACCAGCTGCATACCGAGATCCCCCAGCAATAATTTCGCTGTTTGGAACTGGTCTGGACCGGCACTAAGCCTCGAGACCATGCTTAATTGATACTATAACGAGTATTTAACATTTCGGTAAACATTATTGGCTTAATAAGCCGGAACAATTCCGATGGCGAACGTGAATCCTTTAAAAAGCCATTTTTAAAGAGTTTAAAAATAAAAGAAGAGATGGGATTTAGAGCTTCTCGACCTTTTCAATAATCACGTCAAGTTTGTCGTACTTTGCTTTTTGAATGGTCTTGCAGTACCAATCGCCATTATTTTGGTCTTGTATTAACACTTGCTTTTCCGACAATATTTTCATAAGATTGTATCGTGAAGAGCCCATGAGAATGCACCTATGTTGTGTATTGCGAACCTAGGTGCTTTGAGCGTGGATCATATCACGGTAATACGCGTTACCAGCTCAGCGAGCTATGCCGTGCGATCATTGGTCACCTCAAGATCCAAAACCGGGGCGCAATAAAAAGAGCAACAATGCCTTTTGCGCGTGTAACCGATTCTCTGCTTGATCGAAAATGATGCTCTTGTCCGAATCAAGCACATCCGAGGTGATTTCGATATCCCGGTGCGCGGGCAGGCAGTGCATAATGAAAGGGCTCTTTCCCGTTCGCTTCACGACCTCGGAATTCAGCTGGTAGGGGTGCATGATCTTGATCCTGCGCTCGCCCTCGCTTTCCTGACCCATGGACACGAACGTGTCGGTGTAGATCACGTCCGCATCCTTGACCCCGGCCGCGATATCTTGCGTCACGGATATCTTTCGCCCGAGATTGTTCTTCGCGAGCCATTCCATCACGCTCGATGGCGGGATGAATTCCTTCGGCGCCACGACCGTCAATTGAACGCCCAACAAGGCACATGCTTCTATCAACGACACGCACACGTTGTCGGTGCCGTCCCCGGTGAACACGAGCTTGATCTTCCGCGTGTCGGGAAATTTTTCCTCGATCGTGAGCAGGTCTGCAAGCGCCTGGCACGGGTGCGCCGCGTCGGACAACCCGTTGATCACGGGCACCCTCGCCGCGCGAGCCATGGCTTCGACATCCGCGTGCTTGAACACGCGCGCCATAATGGCACTGACATACCGGTCGAGGGAGCGGATCTCGTCCTCGATGCCACCGAGCGTGAAGTTCGTCGAACGCCAATCGAGAAATATCGCCTGGCCGCCGAGCTGGTGCATCGCGACCTCGAACGAAACGCGCGTCCGCGTCGACGTCTTTTGAAAGAGCATCGCCAATTCCTTGCCCTCCAAAGCCCGGGAATGCCGTGCCTGGTCGCGCTTGATGTCTTTTGCAAGGTCTAGAACCGCCCGGATCTCCTTCGCGGTGAAGTCCCGGACGACGAGAAAGTCCCGCTTTTGCATAACCCGAGTCTTGATGCGAGCCCTAAAAATCATGAACGTCGAACCATGCCCGGGAAACAAGCACCACTAATAACAACACAAGCAACAGCTAGCTGTTTTAAAAACTGCCGGGCGTGCAAGCAAGTACAACCATTGGCCCATTCCCCCCGGGTGTTAAATCCATGCTTGCTGCAGCGGCGGGAACAAGCACCTTGGATCCCTTGGCCACTTGCACGGCTTCGCCGTGCACGTTCATCGTGCCCGATCCCTGGATCACGATACCAACGAGCAGATGTTGACCTTTCGGTACAGTGGTCCTGGATATTGCCGTGATTTTCTTCACGCGGAAACAATCGACGCGATCATCGTCGACGAGTATCTCCTCGATGCAAGTCTTGTCCTTCTTGATGATCCGTGGCTTGAGATTGCACTTGTTTCTAGCGCTGCTAACTGTTAACTTGGAAAAATCCAGGATGTTCATGGCGAAGTCGATATCCCGGCCCAGGAATCGTGCTTCGGGGGGCACGACGATGCCGGCGCGCTCGAACTCGAACCGCACGGAGAGATCCGACGGTTCCATTATTTCAACCATAAGCACCCCTTCACCTATGGCGTGGGGCAAGCCACCTTGCACGAGCCACGTTTCCCCGGGTTTCACGGGCACGGGTTCGAACCACGCGTCCATCGCCGCGATATCTTGTGCCATGACTACGCGCTTGAACTCCGATGGGCTGGGTGGATGCTGGAAGCCAAGCCGGATGTAAGGCTTGATGCCGGGGCGAGCATCGAGGATGTGGTAGCACTCGAGCTTACCGAACGGCGCGTTCAAATATTGCTGCGCAAGCGCCCGGGTCGGGTGTGCTTGCACGTGAAGGCGAATCGCTGAATCGAGCAGCTTGACCAGGAAGGTCGGGCTCGTGCCGTGCTTTTGTACATTATCCGCACCGAGAAAATGCACGGGATCACGTTCAACGAGCGATTTAAGCAATACGAATTGGCCGTCGGGGCCGGGAACGCGTGCCAAGCCTTCATTTTCGATGGGTGGAAGCCCGGGATTCCGGGCGGGGACGAGCGATGCGACCCAATCCTCGGGGCGATCATTATCCACGGGCTGCGCAGCGCCCTCGAATCGATCGAGCATCAGCCCGCCGCGATAACCGCGCCGGGTACGGTTCGCTGGGAGGTGAAGGATCCAAGGTTGCATTGTTTTCGCCTATTAAATACGGAGTTCTTGACCCTGATCTTTCAAGGTCTTCTGCAAGAGCTTCACGTCGAGCTTCCGGGGAACCACGCCACCCTTGGCGCACAGCGCCGCCGCGGTGCCACTTGCTTGCCCGATCGCCATCATAGGCGCCATTGACCGATGTGATTCGAAGGGCTGTTGCTCTGACGAAATGCACCGGCCGGTGATGACCACGTTGTCGATCTTCCTTGGCACAAGGGACCGGTACGGTATATCATAGCCCTCGTGCGTCAAGAACCGTCGATACCCGTAATAATTGATGATGGGTGCCGAGCTGATCGCCACGACGTCCTCGAACCGCCTTCCGGTGATCGCATCGTCAGCCGTGAGCTTGTACTCGCTTTCGATGAACCGAGTCTGCCGTATGCCGAGCATAACGGGTGTTTCCGCGACGTATGCGCCGGATGCCTTGAGCCCGGGATTCGCGTCGAGCACGTGCTTGAAATGGTTGTAAACCTCGAGTCGCGTGGCGATCTCGGAATGCGAAATCTCCCACGCGTCGTTGTGCCCCCACACCATTGCGGGACCCCAGACCACTGAACTATCACCATATCTGCAGTTAGCAAATGGTGCATCCTTGATGCCAGAGATTTTATACATGAGGCCATCGACGAGCTTCTTGTCCTCGTGCTTCGCCTCCCAAAACGGCGCGCCAGCCCTGGCCGCGACGTCGCCGTCCCCGGTTGCATCTATGACGATCTTGGCAGCAATGGCTGTCCGGCCGGACTTGTTCTCCACGATGATGCCCTTGATCTTGTCCTTTTCCAATATGGGCATAGAAAAATACGAGTGGAACAGCACGTCAACGTCCGATTCCACGGCCATATCGAGCACGGTGTACTTGAACTTCTCGGGGTCGATGCAATACGAGTATGACAAGTTGCCCTTCGTCGTGGGATAATCCTTCTGCTTGTATGGACTTTTCCCCAGGCCGCCGATTTCCTTGAGCCGGAGGATGATTTCCTCCGCGATGCCTTTCACGGTCTGCGTCCCGTCTGGTTCGACCTGGTTGCGGAAGCCGTTGATGTTGTTCATCAAGCTGGCCGTGGCGGTTCCACCCAAAAAGCCAAATTGCTCGATCAGGAGCGTTTTTGCCTTGTTTCTCGCCGATGCAATGGCCGCAACGCTGCCAGCGACGCCACCACCCACCACGACCACGTCGTACTCCCCGGTGATGTCGATTTCACGCGCGGGTTCTCTATACTTCGCCATGTCTATCGAATTGTGTTTAACCGGAATGCTTTTTATCTTATCTTGGAAAAGATGAAAGATGAATACTATGAATATCGATGACACGCTGACTAAGATCTGTAAACGGGCAATCGAGCTTGGTGCTTCGGATGCAAGGTCGATAAAGGCATCTGACGTCGTGGTTAAAGATTGGGTCTTCTACAAGTGTAAATTTGGCTGCGGGGGTTTTGGCCAAGGCCTGACGTGCCCGCCGAATAGTCCGTCCCCTGAAGCATTCCGGAAGGTCTTGGCAGGGTACGAGTGGGCGGTCTTGCTGAAGTTCGACGATAAGACCGGCGGCGACCTCTGGAAAAGCACGCACGATGTCATCGCCAAGCTTGAGCGAGAAGTTTTCCTCGACGGGTTCCACGCTGCCTACGGGCTCTCTTGTGGGCCATGTCCATACTGCAAGACATGCAATATGAAAAAATGCGTGCATCCCGAGGAAGCTCGCCCGTCCATGGAAGCGTCAGGCATCGACGTGTATTCGACGGTCAGGAAGGCGGGGTTTTCCATCCACGTCTTGAAGACGGAACAAGAGCAGCCCACCTATTTCTGTATGCTCCTCGTGCAATGAAAGGAGAGTGAAATGGCCACGCACGTATTCTTATCCCCGCATCTCGATGACGCAGTCGAATCGTGCGGGGGATTGATGGCGAAATTGCGACACAACGGGGAACAAGTGCTCGTGATCACTTGCTTCCAGAAGCAACAGAACCTCGATGAAATCCCAAGAAAAATGAAAGTTTTTGCAGATTACAAGCAAAGGTACGAGGAAAACGGAAAAGCATTGCAAATGCTGGATGTAAAGCATCGAGGCCTCGATTTCTTCGAACGGGCTTTCGTCCAGCCATATCTAACATCACTTCCCGCCGTGTTTTTTGCTCCACCTGGTGGTAGCAGCAAGTATCTCGATTTTCATAGGCTCACGGAAAGCATCAAGCAAATCGTTAATGAGGATGCCGGGAACAACAATTTTTTTTACGCACCGCTCGGGATAGGAAACCATTATGACCATACACGATTGTTTTTCGCAGCAGTGAAGGTTATGGAAGAAACGGGACGACATTCTTCTTTTTTGTTCTACGAGGACGCCTATAGTCTTATGGGGAATGCCATTAGGAAAAAGCACCCGATCGCCAGGGAATGCCTCTACCCTAAATCTGCCGACCCGAGCAGGTTATCGCCAAGGACCTTCATCACCGCCCTCGTATTGAACTGGAGCATTGACATGAAGTCAATCGTGCCCGAACTGGAGGAGATCGCACGCCGTTACACGTGGAAGGTCCAACACGAGGACATCGGTGCATTTCTCGATAAAAAATTGGCCGCCTTGTTCTGCTACGAGTCCCAGATCCGGGCGTTGATGGGCGGCGAGAAACTCACGACCAAGCTCCTGAAGAAATACCACGAGTTCTGGAACCAGGCCGAGCCGTTCTGGCGAGCTGAGAAAAAATAAAATCGATATAATCTCTAATATTACATAGATGGTGCTTGAACATGCCCATGATAATGAATTACAAGTGTTCAAATTGCGATTTTGAACTCCCGAGTGGCTGGGGCGGGTACACGTACGTGGTGGATGCAAAAGGCAAGCGGATCGTGTGCCCCCATCCAGTAGAGTTATCCATAATCGAGAAAGTTCTTGGACCCGATGTTTCCAGGGAAGAGAGACAACGCAAAACCGGATTCAATTCGCACTGCATTTGCATGAAATGCTTGAAACAGTTTGATGCCGATTTCAACATTATGGAGTCGGGCGAGCCAAAAGATCCCCGGCGATGCCCCAAGTGCAAATCAGTGAATGTTTTGACAGAAAATGAGCTGGTTGGAAAGACTTGCCCCAAGTGCAAGAAAGGAACAATTCAAGAACTCAGCACGGGTTGCAAATCTTGAAATTAGGGAAAGTGTCTCGTATTTACTCAAGCGCGGGATCGTACGGGACGTTATTATGGTCGAATATTGCCTTGACGAGCATCCTGAATGCTGCATCCACGTTTTGACCCGTCTTACAGCTTCCCTCGATGTAGCCTTGAAGGTTGTGCTCTGCCACGAAATCACGTGGAAACGATGGGTCCGTGGATGGAAAATTGGGGTCAACTAGGTCCAGCTTCAAGCCGACCAGGATAATGGGCAGGTTCGGATCCTCGCTCCGCAACAACGGCAGCCATCTGCTTTCGAGGTCGAACGTGGTATTCATCCGGGAAAGGTCAAACACGAGGAGCGCCCCGTTTGCCCCTTTCACGTAATCGCGTTGAAAGCCACTCCACCGCTCTTGCCCGGCAAGATCCCAAATAGTCAGCGTGTGGTCCACGCCGCCGAATGAGCAATTCTTGACGTGAAATTGCACGCCGAACGTCAATGGAGTGTCCTCGACAAATCGGTTATCGATAAACCGACGTGCCATGGTGGTTTTGCCTATTCCCCCAGCCCCGGCGAGCACGATCTTGATGAAAAACCGAGGTTCATTACCTCGATTGCGGACGGTCAAGCGGGATCGAACTTGTTCAGGCGTGGGCATGGTAGTGGACGCGACGACAGCACGAGGGGCGGCAGCAAAGTTGCGGCTTGCGACTGGCGCGACCATCGACGCTTTCAAGGCGGCGGCAGCCGCGTCTTGTTTTTTCTTTTGCAATCTAGCACGGTACAGCTTGATGACGGATGGGGGCGGGATCACGAATTTTTCGAGACGTTTCTGGCACTTGTTACATATAGCGACGCCCCGGAGGCCCTGGACGATGCATTGCACGTGCACCATCACGCCGCAGCGTGTATCTGGACACTTGTAGAACACGCTGTCATCGAAATCGGGATGGAACAAGTAAGACCCGCACGAGCTGCAGCACATGTTGATGTACCCCGTGTCAGAGAGAGCGGCGACTTCCTTTTCCAATACGCCGAGTTTCGTTTTCAAGCTTGAATTTTGCCATTTCAAGCGAACTAGTTCTGTCTTCAATTGCTTGTTTTCATGAGGAATGGCCGAGAGCATTTCCCACGGTGTTTCTGTCGTGAAAACTTCCGGAAAGGCATAAAATACCAACACACATTCCCGGATAAGGAAGATGAACGCTCGTAAGACGTTATATCCGTCTGAACCATTTATTTCGAAGATGCAAGTCGCCGGCATCCGGTGCTCCTGCAGATAAGTGTAGATCAAGTGCCTTGGTGCGAGGATGTTTTCATCCAGGTCGATTTTATTCAAGCACACGATGATCGGGATTTTCGATTCCCCGCCTTGTATATATATATTCAAGCGCAACCGGTTCTCGTACCGGTGCACGATGGCTTCGAAAGCCCTGGCATTGTCGTAAAAGCATTCCTTCCGGGAATCCCAAATGAAGATGATGCCATCGATATTTTGAAACACGTCACGATCTTCTTCTTCCTCGATGACATCTTCGGGGACCGCGAGGATGTGGAACACGTATCTTGGATTCGAGGCGGGAACGTATTCCAGGTAAAATGTCTCTTGGCCTTCGATTGTTATCTCGTTTTTTTCGCACTTGAACCGCTCCGATTCGAAGACTTGCTCCAAGAAGGCTCGCTTCCCGCTATTCTGGCACCCGTAAACGAGAATCGAGAAAACTACTTTGTCGTGGTCTTGCCTTCTTGGCATGTGAAAAACCCCCGTACTTGACAAAAA
>JAUQYW010000558.1 GCA_030587525.1 Candidatus Sigynarchaeota archaeon
GATTATCTAGAAAAGAAAGCCCACTTCTTGAGAAAATTCAATATCGAACAAGATCTAAAACCATAAGCTAAACAAAGGTCTTATTTTTTATTTTTTTCAATAAATCGTGAGATTACACCTCATTTCTTATCTTTTTCTGAGATTAACGCATCATCCAGCGGCACGTATCTCTCGTAGTTGGCGATAGTCGTCCTTGTCACATGATGAATCCCTATTCGGAACCAAATCTAACAGGATCAAGTTGCGAAGGGATGACACACTATTCCGTTGTTAAAACCATAGTATTCAAATGGACTGAGATGGAAATTTGGAATTATTGTTTTATAGAAATTTCTCGCGATGGGATATGGAACCACTATTCAGCATCGGCCAAGTCGTGAGCGCGAGGAATCGACTTTGGCGCATCGAGCAAGTCATCAACCAGCAATCCACCTTTGAAAAGGATGCCATCCTCAATCTATTGCAAGTATCCAGCATCGATGGAAAATATAGCCGCTGCTGCTTGCTCGTCAACGCAGTAAAGAAAGAAGGCGATAAAGAGAGGGTCGTTCCGTTCGAGAAGATCGAATTGGCGAAGATCCCATATCCCGACGTGAAAAAACTGGGAAATCCAGATTTCCAGAAGGTACTCATCCAGGCGATGCGTTTTGACTTGATCTTCGGAATATCGAATTTCATCAGCCTTTCGAACAGCAAGGTCATCCCGGTCTCCTACCAGATGGTGCCGGTGCTTATGGCGATGGCGCAGGAGCACGTGCGGTTGCTCATCGCGGACGATGTCGGCTTGGGGAAGACGATCGAGGCGGGATTGATCATCCAGGAATTGTTTGGTCGCAAGAAGATCAATCGGGTGATGTTCGTGGTTCCCGCGAGCATTCGGGAGCAGTGGCAGTCGATCTTGCTTCGGTTCTTCGGCATCGACGCGAAGATCTTGTCCCGCCAGACCTTGAAGTCGCTACAGAAGGAATTGATCAGCGGCGGGGAGCCGTGGGGCTATTATAACTTCATCATCGTCTCGCCCGAATATCTAATACATAAAGATATGGAAACGCTGGAGCGAGCCGTCCAATTTCCATTCGACATCATCGTCATCGACGAAGCGCACAACGTGGCGAAACCACGATACATGGTGGACGAGAAAGGAACGAAGAAGAGCAAGCTACTGTATCGGATGGCAACCCGCTTGGCCAAATATCCAGGGTTGTTGATGCTCACCGCGACGCCGCACAACGGTTACCACGAGAGCTTCGCGAGCTTGATCCACTTGTTGAAATCTGATCTCGTGGATAGCGAGCACGAGTTCAAGATAAATAAGGAGGTCGCGAAGAAGTACATCTGCCAGCGACGGAAGGAGGACGTGATCGAGTGGATGGATCCTGTCGAGCGAGAATCCCTCTTCCCGAAGGTGCATAACAAGGAAGTCTTCATAACGCCATCGGACGAGTTCAAGGCCGTGCTGCCGCTGATCGATAAATACTCGAAGCTGGTGTCCGAGCAATCGCAGAAGGATACCGAGGGCGTCCGGTTCATCAAGTTGTGGTCCATCATCCACATGTACCGCCGGTTAATCAGCAGCCCGCATGCGCTCGTGAAGACCATCGAGAACAAGACAAAGGACGATGCATCCGTTTCTGGAGAGGCGTTGATCGATCCCAACAAGCTCGGGCGGGAAGAATTGGATGATTACCTGGAACGTACCAGGGAAAATATAACCGACGTCGGCACCGATCAAGAACTGGAGGAAAGCGAGGTCGATCGCAAGAACGACTCGGAGATCGGTGGCATCAAGCTCGACGCGGAGATCAAGAAAGTCCTCGCGGAGATCAAGGTTGCCGCGACGAGGCTGCTCGGCTATGGCAACGACGCGAAGCTGGATCATTTCTACAACAATGTGCTGCCAGAGCTTGTCGAGAAAAGCACCAAGATCATCATATTCACGCGGTACATCGACACCGCGAAATACCTTGCCGCGGAATTCAAGCGACTCGCGAATACCATGAAGGTGCTGCAAGGCATCAACGTGATGGAGATCGTCGGGACCGACCCCGAACACTTGCGGCGGGAAAAATACAAGGAGTTTCTCGCCTGGGACAAGGGTCTCCTGGTTGCCACGGACTGCATGTCCGAGGGTATCGACTTGCAATACTCGTCCAACATCGTCGTGAACTGGGAACTCACGTGGAACCCCAACCGGCTCAAGCAGCGCAACGGGCGCGTCGACCGGTTCGGCCAGCCGAAAAAGGACGTGTACATCCGGACGTTGATCATGAGCGATACGATCGAGATTGCTATCCTGGATCTCTTGTACCAGAAGATCACGAGCATCGGGGGCGATCTCGGCCACGTACCAAAGTGCTTTGGCAATCTCGATTTGATCGGCGACATCATCACCCAGTACTTCCAGAAAAACCAAGTCATACGATTCGGCAAGAAGAACAAGGAAGAACGATACACCCCGCTTGATTACTGGTTGAAAACGGGCGAGGAATCGGAGAAATTCCTGCGGGAGCATTTCAACGTCGACTTTAACGTCGTGGTCGATGATGACTCGTTCTACGGCCAGACCACCGTCGATTTCAAGGACGTGCAGGAACGCATGAAGGCGATGCAGGAGTCGATCGGCGACATCAAGGACTTGCTCGTCTTCCTGCAGAAAGCGTTGCCGTTCTTCGGCTCGTCGATCGCGGTGGTGAACCAGAAGGACTTCCCGAAGGACAAGGTGTTCAAGGTCACGCTCGGGGAGAAGGTAGCACGCATGATGCCGGGGGATAGGAAGGACACGGGCGAGTACCTGGTCACGATCGACCCGATCTTCGGTTCCCGCAATTCCCAAGTCGAAACGCTGAGCTTGAAGTCGCCGGTGTTGAACGTAATGATCGACCTCGTCAAGGAACGCGGCTTCTTGTCAGTAGACGAGTTCTACGGGCGCACCGCGGCCGCTGCGACGGCACTCGTGGAGGAAACCGTCGCCATCATCTATTTCAAGATCCGTTACCTCGTGAACACGAAGGATTCCTCGCTCATGGAGGAGTTGTTACCGATCGGCTTTAAAGTCTTCGACGAGGCCGAATCGAAGGGTGGGAAGCCCGTGCTGCCTAAGCCGAAAACGGACCAGCTCTGGAAGGAGTTCATCTCGGGAAGTACTGGGAACTATCCAGGTTCCGCGAAGCAGGTGCAAGATGATCTCGGATTCTTGCTCCGCAGGACGGACTTGGCTAATGCCGTCGATAAAGCGTTTGCAGATCGCTTGATTGCCGTGAAAAACGAGTCGAAAGCCTTGAAGAAGAAATTGCTCGACAAGAGCCTCGCGACCGAGCAAGATCTCGCGGGGATGGACGACATCAGCATCATCTCAAAAGATCCGATAAGCATCACGATGTTCTACCCGAAGGGAGGACGGTAAACTATGGGCATATTAACACCATTGCGGCACGTCGAGACGAGCGGTGGATTCTTTACCAACAACCTGGTGACCAAGATACGAGATGCGCCGAAGGATATCAAGGAAGTCCAGTGGCCGACGTTCGGGCCGGAGCCACAAAAGGAGCACGAGCGATACAAGGAAACGTGGGAATGGGTGAAACTCACCTACGACGAGATCGCGAAGAACATCGACGGGTTCGATGCGAAGCAGCGATACGAGAAATGGATCAAGCCGATGTTCCAGAAATTGAACATAACGCTGGAACCGAGGAAGGCTATCGACGTGGGCAGCTTAAGCGAGGAAAAACGAGAAAGCGTTTTAACAAAAATAGTAATTTCCCATCAAGTCAAGGAACACCCGACCCTGGCCGTGCATATCGTCGCCGAGGAGGGCTTCGATGAAACCGTCCCCGCGAATTACCAGAAGAAATCGCATCATGATCACTTGCAGCGCTCTTTACTATTGCAACAAGGAATGACGTGGGGGTTTCTCACGAACGGGAAACAAGTCCGACTACTTGGCCAGTTTTCCAACATTTATGCCAAAGGATACGTGGAATTCGATCTGGACGGGATCATCGTCGAACGGGACGAGCCCGAGTTTCGGGTGTTCTATTGTTTTTTGCACGAGTCGCGGTTTGACGACACGTTCAGCCTGGATCCGACCATGTGGATTAATAAGATGAAAAAGCAATGGGAAGACGCGCAGAAAAAGAGAGTACAAGGAGAACCCGTTGTTATCGACGGCAATAAGAATGACCACGAGAACACAATAGACGAATCCAGCTCGGATAAGGATATAGAGACCGAAGACGAGGATTTGGACGAAAAATCAAGTGATGAAAGTGATCAGGCGCCTTCCGAAGCTGAAAGTGAGGAGATCGAAGATGAGAGTGATTCAAGTAAACCAGCAATTGATGTTTTGGACGAGCGCGTTATGGCAATTACCCTACAGGCGATTGATTCATTGGTTAAGCGGGTAAAAGTAAGAGGCACAAGTTCTGTTTCAGGCAAGGATTCCGAAGAGTACATCAAAATTCTAGCAAAAGGGAGCCTTGATGTTGGGTCTTTTGGCCGAGATTTTTTATTGAAACAATTTGAAGCCATTATCAAAGAAATTAATGAGAATAAAACTATCTTGAAGCGAATGCAAGACTTGAGCCAATCCCAAGGTATTGAAATCGGAAAAGAACTCCGGAAGAATGTGCGCGAGGCATTACAATCATTGGGCGAGGGGCTCATCCAATCTGATTTAGCATTTGCACAAGCGATCTTGGGTGGGAAAATTGATATCCGTGCATTCTTTCAAGATTTATTGCGTATTATCTATCGTATCATTTTCGTGCTGTATGCAGAGGCGCAAAAACTACTTCCAGACGAGAATTCACCCTATTATGATATATTAAGTCTGACAGCATTAAAGAAAATAGCGGAGAAAACCATCCGAGACGACCAGAACACGGATTTATGGAACAGATTGTTCCTACTCTTTAATTTTTTGAATAATGGGGAATTATCTCTTGGTATCAACGCATTCGGAGGAGATCTATTTGATAATGAGAATTTAAAGATAATTCTCGATTCAAAATTCCATCTTTCCATCACGAATAGCACATTCCTATATGCGATTCAAAAACTCACGATTGCGGAAATCGACGTGGGCTGGTTACCCATAAGTTACAAAGAGGATGAAATGGGCGCGGAAGAGATTGGGAGTATATACGAATCTTTGCTTGACTTTCAACCAGAATACGTGCAGAAAGATTCGCCTACATATCATTTCGTCCTGAATGAGATCAACACTGAGCGAAAAGGTAGTGGTACGTATTACACCCCAAAAGGATTGATCAATATCCTGTTAAATACTGCGTTAAAACCTGTAGTTGAGAAGAATCTGGAAAAACTGAAAACAAAAGAAGAAAAAATTTCCTGCCTTCTTGATTTGAAGGTTTGTGATCCTGCTTGTGGGAGTGGTTCTTTTTTACTTGCTTCAATAGACTACCTGGGAAAAAATCTTGCACAAATACAAGCAGGCTATGAAGCACCAGACTTAGATGTCCTTAGAGAATGCCGTAGAAAAGTGTTACAGCATTGTATTTATGGCGTTGATTTGAATCCAATGGCACTTGAATTAGCGAAAGTTTCGTTATGGTTGAAAGCCGCAGTGAAGGACAAGCCGCTTAACTTTTTAGATAGTCACCTTAAAGTCGGCAATTCACTCATCGGTTTCACAAGAGAACAAGAATCCTTGAATATTAATTCAAAATCGTTCAATTTCGTGAAAGGAGAAGCAAAAACAGGCATTCCAGATGAAAACAAGGAGCTAAAAAAACTGATCCAAGAAAAATTAAAAGTATTTTCTCAAAAATCAAAGATGGCAAAAGGAAAGCCTCAACAAACACTCTTTTCATATGCAGATTCCAAAAAATTTTCACGCACTGCAGAATCCGTATATGAAATGGATGAGAACACTATCGAGCAGCTCAAAACAAAAAAATCATGTTACTTGAAGCTGAAAGCATCTAATTCCTGGAAAAATCTCAATCTTCAAGCGAATTTATGGACGGCTTCTTATTTTTGGAGAACAGACGATGGATTTATTTCTGAAATTCCTACGGATGATATTCTTTGGAAAGTAAAACAAGAGAGAATAGATGATCAAGATAAGACGGTTACTGAAACTAATAATTTAACAAAAGAATACAATTTTTTCAACTGGTATATGGAATTTCCTGAGGTTTTTCAGCGAAATAATCCAGGATTCAATTGCGTATTAATGAATCCACCATGGGATATTCTCAGGTTAAACCAGATGGAATTTTTCGCGAATCGAGATGAATCAGTTTGTAGGACTCAGAACAAATCACTACGAGAAAAACAAATTCTTCAATTAAAGGAAGAGAATAAAAAAATTCATTCGGAATATGTACAAGAATATCAAAAAATCAAGAAAATGGGTTATTATTTTAAAGAATGTGAGAATTATAAATTTACAGCGACTGGATCTATGGAATTATGTGGATTGTTTATTGAACGTGCATTATCTCTTATACAACATTCGGGAAAAATCGGTTGCCTTTCGCAAATGTCAATTTTAACAGGAGATCGATTATCTCCTTTCTTTAAACACTTGGTCAGTAATGGCTTTATTGACGATATATTTAGTTTTATCAACGAACGTTTCATCTTTCCCGCTGTCGTTCATAATCTTCAATTTTGCGTTTTAGCAATGGGGAAGGATGATTCCATCAAAGGGAAAAAAATTAAGAGTGCATTCTACACATGGGATATTAAAAAATTACAACGATCTTTAGAAAATTTCAATGATGGAATTTTGGATGATGAATTCGCAGATCGTGAGATGAAGGAAGGGGGATCTATAATGGAAATTTCACCGGAAGATTTTCGGCTAATCAATCCAAATTCTTTTACATGTCCCATCTTCCGCCGAAACCGAGACATGCAATTAATTAAGAAACTTTACCAGAATGCCCATATTCTTGTGAAAAAGGACGATTCTGGAAGGATAATTCAGAATGAATGGGGAATCAAATTTACAAGATTATTAGATGGTTCTGGCGATTCTGGACTTTTTAAAACAAAGGAGCAGATAGCATCAGTGGGTGCGAAACCATTAATACCCGGGATTGAGGGAGGTATATGGCAAAACGACGCAGGGGTTAGATTCTTGCCTTTGTATGGTGGAAGTTCTATTTGGTATTATGATCATAGATATTACGAAGTAAGTCCGAAAAAAGAGAAAGGGAAAAAACGAAAAGCTAATTATTTGCATGTTACAGAAAACCAGCATCAAAATCCTAATTATTTCCATGTACCCATGTATTGGGTCGAAGACAAAGATGCTTTCAAAAATCTACCTTTAGATTGGAAATTTGATTGGTTTTTTGGATACAGAAATATCTCATCTTTGATGGGACAAAGGACATTTATAATCGCACCTATTCCGAAAGCGCCTGCTGTACATAGCCTTCCGGTTATCACTTTTTCTGAGTTTAAGAAGAAAGTAATATGCTTTCTCGCAAATCTTGCTTCGCTCATTTTTGATTATATCGTTCGCAATAAAATTTCGGGCAATAATATGACATTTTTTGTTATTGAACAAATCCCGGTAATAAATGAAGATAAGTATTCAAAATTAATACTCGATGAAATTCAGAAACGCGTAATTGAACTTGTTTACACTGCAAATGATATGAAACCATTCGCTATGGATTTTGGATTGCAGATAATGCAGCCGCCATATTCTTGGGATACAGATAGAAGAAAAGAATTGATTGCTGAATTAGATGCAATATTCGCCCTCCTATATGGACTCTCGAAAGACGATTTAATATACATTCTTCACACATTTTACACACTTGAAAAATATGAATTGACTAGATATGGCGAATTTCTTACGAAAATGATGGTTCTAAAAGCTTATGATAAACTGAGTGTGTTGATATCCAAGTAAAAAACGACAGTTTAGAGGGCTGAAGATGAAAAATATTTTTCTACAAATTCAAGAACTGCAGAATCGATACAAATCCTTCATTCAATCTTATCAAAAATTCAATAACCCCGTTATCAAGCAGTGGGTCAACGATCAGATCGAATCTGGCTCCTTCATTTACCAGAAACCAGTCATCGACCTCATCCCCCAGTACAAGAAGGGCGCCAGCATCGACCAGCTCATCAAGGAGAATATCCTCCATTCCGACTGCTTGTCCATCTTCCACAACAAGCCAAGGACAGGCCCGATTCAACCGTACACGCACCAAGATATTGCCATCCGCAAGACGCTCAAGGAAAGCAAGAACATCTTCGTTAGCACTGGCACAGGCTCGGGCAAGTCTTTGTGCTTCTGGGGTCCCATCGTGTCGTGGTGCATCAAGCAAAAGGAGCAAGGCATCAAAGGCGTGAAGGCACTTGTCATCTACCCGATGAACGCCCTCGCAAACTCGCAGTATGACGACATCGCCGAGCGGCTCAATGGCACCGGCCTCAAGGTCGCAAAATACACGGGCGAGATGAAAGAGGGCCAAGAAGAGGCCGAGAATTACATCAAGAACGTCTTGAAAAAGCCTATCTATGATTCCGAGATTATTGCCCGCCAGGAGCTCCAGCGCACCGCTCCCGACATCCTCATCACCAACTACAAGATGCTCGAGCTCATCCTCACCCGCATGTACGACCAGAAGATCTTCAAGGATAACAAGAAGGGTACGCTCAAGTTTCTCGTGATGGACGAGGCACATACCTACAGCGGTAACTCTGGCGCCGACGTTGCATGCTTGATCCGCCGTGCAAAGCACAGGTTGCTCGTCGACAATCCCATCTGCATCGGAACGAGCGCGACGATCGAAGACATTCCCGGCGCTCGCAGCAATCTCGTCAAGAAATTCGCGGAAGAACTATTCGGGGAACCGTTTCCTGAGGATTTTCTCATCCAAGCCGAATACGTGGAGGATGACAAGTCCAGGCCGCTGCTCGAGCTCCCGAAAAAGGTAAACGTGAAGCAAGTCGACGTTGATACCTTCAACGGATCCCTAGGCAACACGTTACCCCTCGTGAAAGGATTACTTAAAGATCCCACCTCGATTCCACCAACACCGGACGACAAGAAGCTCGGCGCGCTGTTGAATTACCATCCGACTATCCGGTTCATCAAGGACACCATCCAGGAAGAAGGGCCGCTGTCGATCGAGGATCTTGCCGCGAAATACATGAATAAAATGCGCAACGGCATCGATCTTGATGCCTGTATCTTGGAAATCAAGGCCGCCTTGCTCATTGGAACGTTCGCGCAAATCGAATACGAGGGCAAATTCCGCTCGATCCTCGTGCCGAAGATCCACATGTTCTTCACACAAGGCACGGTCATCCATGGTTGCTTGACGAAACCCGAAACAGGCAGCATCCACCTACAAATCAAGGGCGACAAGACGTGCACGTCGTGCTCGGACGCACAGCAGAAATATCCGATGTTTCCTCTCGTCTTCTGCAAGCAATGCGGCTCCGAGTTCTATGGTGTCAAGCAACTCGATGATGAAACCCTATCACCAGAATACTATAACCCATTCATAAAAGGGAAAGGAGGAAAACTTGGGAAAGATGGTAAAGGTTTGCTCGGTAAGGGCTCGATGATAGGGGAAACCCTCGGGGATATGCCCATTCCCGAGGACTGGTACTTGAAGGATGGAGAGAGCATCGCGAAGGCGCATCAAGACAAGATCCCAGAAAAATCTCAGTATTGCCCTATCTGCAACAAGCTCGACCAAGAATGCGGGCATCCGGGCCAGATCCCGATGTGGATCGTCCCGGAGGACTTTCGGTTCTGCCCCGTGTGCGGTGTCGAGCACGCGTCGAATACTTTACGGTTCAAGAAGTTTTACTCGTTTGATCTCGTGGGCCGCAGCACGGCCACCGACATTCTCGTGTCGAACATGCTCGAATTGCTCGAAAAGGTCGAGAAGCGCATGCTCATCTTCTCGGATAACCGCCAGGACACCGCGTTCCAGTCCGGCCACCTCAAGGATTTCCAGCGACGCGTCACCTTCCAGCACATCCTCGTCCAGCTTCTCAAGGAAATCACGAAATCGGGTGATCCTCTCGTCACTAGCGATCTCGGGCGTTCCATTTACCAGAAAATGAAAAGTATGGTGTCCGAGGATTACCAGCTTCCCGGGAAGGCGGGAAAGTCAGAGAAGAATGTCGAAAAATATCTCAAGGAATATCTGGAGTTCCTGGCCCTCTCCGAGCTCAAGTCGTCAACTTATTTATTGCACACGGGGGTTGAGAAATTCGGTTTGTTGGACGTGAAATATGCTGGCTTCGAAAAATTCATCCAGGAAGAGAAAAATTGGGATCCGGTTCCGCAAGTCAAGACATTGACCACCGAGGCACGTCATGACCTGATCAAGGGGATTCTCGATGAAATCCGGTGGTTCGGGGCAATAAATCACGAGTTTCTGAACAATCCGAACAATCATTGGGGTGATTGGGATGACCATGTTGATGCATACTTCCTCAACGACCCGAGCGATTACTTGAAGGGAATGTACGGGTTTTCGGACGATGAATTCACCCATTCGCCGGAATACAAGGGGCCACGAGTGCACACGAAAAAATTCAGCACGCCGCGTTCGATTTTGAATAACTGGTTGAGAACATTCATCGATTGCGATAGAGACGAAGCCACCACGCTGCTTTTGAACGTGAAAAAAATTCTCCTCGATAACCATTACTTGTCCGAATTCACCACGGGAAAGTTTCACAAGTTCAAAAACATCATCCAGGTCAATCCCGAGAAGCTGGAATTCTGGTATTCTTCGGAACCCAAGGTGAAATATTGCTACAAGTGCCAACGAGTCTACCGGTTCAAGGTCACGAACCGCTGCATCAAGAATCAATGCGGGGCATTGCACGACGTGGACTGGAGCTCGGATTATTATCACGCACTCTATAACTCGGAATTGCTGCTCGATTCGATGATCCGCCCGAGCGAGCACAATGCAACGCTAACCGTTGATGATCGCAGCAAGATCGAGAAGGATTTCAACGATTTCATTATCAACGTGCTCGTCAGTTCTCCAACAATGGAACTTGGTATCGATATCGGAACGCTCTCGACCGTCCTATTGCGGAATGTTCCGCCGGATGCAAGCCGGTATGCCCAGCGCGCGGGGAGGGCGGGTCGGTCCGAGCAACCCTCCATTATCGTCGTTTTTTGCAGCTCAGGTATGGATCCTACACGCGGGCCACACGACCGGTATTTCTACCAGCATCCCGAGCGCATCATCTCCGGTCGCATCACGCCCCCGCAATTCGAGTTGAACAGCAAGAACCTCGTGTCCAAGCACATCAATTCCATCATCATCCAGACGTTGTCGGAATACGTGGATTTCACGAAGAAACCAAAATCGATCTTCGATGTACAGAGGGACAAGGATGGCTTCTCACATTCCGTGAAGATGAAGGATGAATTTTCCACGGAATTGGAGAAAGGGATCGAATTGCACATCGACCAGGTCGTGAAGGCCGTGAAGGAGAGTTTCAAGCGCGAGTTGAGTTTGGGTGACAAGGAATTTGAATGGTTCAACACAACATTCATAGAATCGCGAGTGAAAGGGTTCGTCCATTACCTCGATCAAGCATTGAGCTATTTCAAGCAACTCATGGCCGAATACGAGAAGGAACGGTTGATGCTGCAAGAAAAGACCTATGGCGTGCGGGACAAGATGAGCGACGATCGCTTGCGAACGGTTAACTTCCAGATCATCAAGATGCGCGAAGGTGAACAGGAATTTTACTTGTTCAATTATCTCTCGGACCACGGCTTCCTCCCGAATTATGGCTTCGCATCGAGCAACATCTCCATCCAGATGTACAAGGTAACGCCGCCAAACCCGGGAGAACGCATCATCCAAAGAGAAAATGCAATTGCCATCCGGGAATTTGCCCCGCTCAATTCGATCTATTTCATGGGGTCGAAATATCACGTGTGGAAGGCCAATTTTCACGAGAACGCGGGCAACATTGGCATCAACAAGTGCTTCTTGTGCGACACGTGCTCCTACATCGATTTTGGATCGGCGGTCGACACCCAGCAGCATTGTCCAGGTTGCGGGAAGGAAATCGTGGCGAGCAAGGAGATAACCACCTGCATCGCATTCCCTGATATGCGTGCATCATCGGGGGAATATATCGGCTGCGACGAGGAAAATCGAGAAGTAAAATATTATGATGTCATCGTGAATTACAAGCAAGAAGCCGACAAGCTCGATGCTTTCTCGATCATCTCGCCTGACGGATTAAAATATGCCGATGGCGTATTCGAGCACGACGCGTTGATATATTTCGTCAACCGGGGGCAGATCCAATTCGGCGATGCGGACAGCACGGACAACAAGCGTGAAGGGTTCAATTATTGCCAAGCGTGCGGGGATTGGGTTGGATCAAGCGCGGTCGAGGGGCATCTCACAGAGGGGCATCTCTACCGGTGCCGCAACAAGGCAACCGAGAAGGATCTCGCAAAAAACATGCTCCTTTTCGTGAAAGGCGGCCACGATGTCTTGAAGATCCGCGTACCTTGCCCGGAGGAGATGATGAACAAAGGTATCCTCGTTATTAGCGAGTTTTACCTCACGCTGAAGGAATTGCTGTTGCAGAGCATCCAACTGGCATTCAACATGTCGGAGAGGGAACTCGGCGGAATTTTAACGCCGATACCGGATTCAAAGGAAAATTACATCATCATCTACGAGACGGAAGACGGGGGCGTCGGCGTACTGAAATCGCTCGTTTCAAATCCTGAACGATGGAAGAAAGCAATCGAGATGATGCGGGAAATATTGCACGTGAAATCATTCATACCATTTGAAGAATACCCCGAGGCTTGCGACCGGGCATGTTATAATTGCTTGCTAGGCTACTGGAACCAGCGGGATCACGTGTTCTTGAACCGCAACGCGGTCATCCCCTTGATCCAGCAGTGGAGTGTTTCGAAAATCGAACACG
>JAUQYW010000577.1 GCA_030587525.1 Candidatus Sigynarchaeota archaeon
AGAAAAATCGGCCGGTGCAATCCACCCCAGAGCCGGAACCCCCCGCGCAATCCTATCTCATCCGGCTGCAAGCGGTTGTCCAGGCGGACGGTAAGCGTGAACTCCCGCGTGGCGGGCGGGAGCACAAAATCTATTACAAGGGGGGTCCAACCATATGACCGCTGCGCCACGAGGACGCTGTCAATCCAGATCACCGCCGCGCCGCAGAATCCCTCGAGACACAAACGGAGCAATGCGGTTTCCCCGGGCAATGCCACGCGCCGCTGATACCACACCGCGCCCTCATACGTGGCTCCTTCTCGCGTGACCGTCCAGACGTGGGGCACTTGCACGCGCGTGCCGGCGGGGAGATGCTCGTGCCAGCGTTCTGCCTCGCCGTTCCCGTGCGGATCATATTGAAATGTCCAGTATCCCTCGAGCTGCACACGCGGGCGCATACTAAGACATTGACGTCTCTATTTTTTATGCTTTGCGTTCAATTGAATTAGCTGCATTAAAGCAGAGATGAAGAGGGAAAAAAGAGGATAAATTATCTTTTAGAAGATAAATCACGTGCCCGCTGCTTTCCCGACACACGCCCCGGCGAGCACGCGGGCGATCTTGGCGATCCGCCGCCGCGCCTTGACCGCCTCGTAATATTTCTTGCGATAGGCAAGGTACTTCTCGGTCTTGATGTACCGCCTCGTGTTCTCCCGCTGCACGCGCTTCGTGTATTCCTTGGAGCATTTCTTGGAGCACGTCTTGCGCCGCTTCGACCCAGCGTGCAAGGCGTTGAACGTCTCGCCGCAAATCGGGCACACCCGGTTATAACTCGGGTACCGCTTCATATAGTGTTCCTTCGACCAGCCCATGTTCACTTCGACCTCTGCCGGTGCAGTTTATTCGTTTTCGAGATGGCGAGCACCGCGAGGATCGAGCCACATGACAGCGGTGCCACGAATGCGGGCGACCAGGACAAGTTATCCGTGCACCGCACGACGAGCATGGCTTGGAGCAACTCGCAATACGCCCGGGAAGCTTCGACGCGGTACGTCGTGTTCTCTTCCAGGGGATTCACGCCGAGCAGCGTCATATACCGGCCACCTGACGTGGAATTGTCCAGTACGAAATAGCCCGTGTGGTTGATCGACATGCCCCGGGCGACGATGGTGCCGGCTCGCACGTCCGCTTGCTCCGTTTCATTATCGGGATTCACGATTACGAGCTGCAGCGTGGCTACCACTGGCTCCCGCCGCGCCGTAATGAACGTGATGGGATTGCCCGATGGCTCGATGGCAAGCACCCCGCCGATGGTCATCGGGATGGTCATGGCCGGGCATAGCGATGCCGCGGGCATGGACACCGAGATGTTGCCGGGGCCGAGCATATTCTCCGATAGCGGCATCGTGATGGTGACCGGGACCGCACCCGCGGTGTAATTGATGCCCGCGGGGGACGCGGCGTACGTGTATGTCCACGAGGGCTCGGTGCCATAGAAAGAATTCACGAGCTCGGCACGCAGCGTGATGTCTGTGCCCGATATCGCAAGGATACCGCTCTCGGTTTCGATGACATGGTCCAGGTTCACGCATAATCCCTTGAACCGAGATAGGATGCGATATGCTTTCATCGTTTCTCCGAAATTCGGCAGGCCCAGGCGGGTGAACCACGCGCTCCCGGCCACGCGGAACCGTGTAAGTTCCCCGATGATGCTGATTATGGTCGCTTGCGGGATGGTCTGGTTCAATATGGAAAGGATAGTAAGTGCATTGTCGATGTCAGTCACCGTGCGTCGCGACTCGGTCAAGGCCAAACCGGTGAGTTTGGGAATTGAAACGACCGCGGATATCGTTGGATGCGTGAACCCGCCCGTCGTATTCAATATCTCCAGGGCCAATCGCGTGTCCCGCAGCTTGGCATTGTCGAAGCCTGCGGGCAACTGGAACGATGCCGGGTATTCCCTCTCCCACCACGCGATCACCGACGATTCACGATATGCGGGGGCGAGCCGGGCATAGAGCAAGGGCAAGTCGAGAAGAATGTCTATGACGAACATGGAACCACTGCCGTACGTGGACAAGGTGCGGATGGCTTTCACCGTCGCCAGCGTGCTTTCCAAGCTCGCGGCCCGCGGGACGAGCCCGCCCATGGTCGCGAGCCAGGCTTTGTAGGTGGGCGTGGCGAGGCACAAGCCCTGGATCCCGGCCACCGCTTCCTTCAGCTGCATTCCCTGGAGTTGTGTTAAAATATCATTCAGATCGACCATCGTGAACGGCATTGCCAACGCGTCCTTGAGGGCGACCCTATGTTCGAGATAAACAACGCTTGACAGCGTGAGCGTGCGGAACGCCGAGCCATCGCCATAGGACATGGTGTGCTGGTCGTGGCGTGCCAATGGATATGGGCTGCCCGTGTTCGTGGCATCGACCATTGCACGCGCTGCCGCCTCCGCCGTCGCATCGAGCAAATGCCCAGCGATAGCGATGTCGACCGCCTCCCGGCACGCGTCGAGCGATGGCTGGTAGGAGGGATATGGCGCGTAAGCCATCAAGCCCGGGCTTGATAGCGCAGATGCAAGGAATAAACCTTTAAGGTTATTGATGTTGATCGTGCCGAGATGGTCTCGCCCAACGAACCGGGAAAGCATCGCTATCACCTGGGCACAATGCCCCGTCGGGGTCACCGCATCGCCATCCTCCACCGCCCATCCGCCGGTCGATATCTGCACGCGTGAATAGCGGTCGATGATTTGAGGCACTTCGGTGGCTTCGAAACCTGTGGGATAACCGATGACCGAAAAAATGGCCAAGGCATCGCCCGTCGCGAGCGTCGTCTTGCTCGCGGTGCCGCCGTTGTGCGTGAAATAGTGCCCGGTCGTGCTGTAAAAGGTCATGATGGCATTTCGCAAGGCCGTGGTGTCGATGCTTCCCACTTGGCCGATAATGGACAAGATTTCGACCGCGAGCCTCGTTAATGAAATGGTGCTGCTCATGTACTCGGGCGCGGGCATTACTAGGACCGGCGCGTGCCCTTTGAAGAGCCCGTTGGTATCGAGAAGGCTTGAAATGAACGTGGCGATCTTGGCTGCATCGACATGGTGCAATTCACCCATGAGCGATAACGCTTTCACCCCCCAGTACACGTCGAGCAGCGTGGGCTCGCAGGTTCCCGGCACACCCTTGATGGTGCCCGCTGCGCTGTCGTAGCACGACAAGATGTAAGTGCGGATCGAATCATTCACGGCCTGGAGGACGGGTTGCCGCAACAAGCGCAGTGCGTCCAGCGCGATCGCGGTCGAGACGAGCGGCGAGTACCGGTTCCCGGCCAAGCAAGCATCCTTGTCGACGAGCGCGGTCCAGTTCACCGAGTACTCGTCCGTGAAGGTGCCGGCCACCGCGTCCCACCGTGACCATATCCACGCGGAGATGTTCGATGCACCAGGTACCGAGCCATCGAGCAGGAGATAAGCATCGATCACGTCGTGCGTGACTGCAATCGACGCTGCCGCACTGTTCGGTATCTTGAACGCGCCGTCCAGTGTGCTGCCGGTGCCGGAAATCGTGTCGTGCATGATGCCTTGCAGCAGCGCCGTTGCCGCGGTCTGGTTGATCGACGCGATGACCGGGTCCGAGAACGTTGCCGACGTGTAATTCTGCGCGGGGGCTTGCGATGTCATTGGTGCTGCGAAGAATTCCGCGTTAACGGTTGATATGGATGCGAGGGCTGCCGTGGCGACCGTGGCCGCGAGGCCGACCAGCGCCGCGATGCTGAATGCGTGATGTGCTTTTGTCATTTATTGTCCCTCGGTATCAGTCTCTATGGCTCAAAGCCTCCAGCGGGTCGATCTTATCTGCCGCGCCTTCATCGGGGTCAATAGGCGGGGTTGTTGGCGTCTCGACCGTGTCTACTTCATCGCCGGTATCTGCGAGAATGTCGTCATCTTGCACCGGTCTACGGCGCTTCCCCATTTCTCTAACCCGTAGCGTGACGGGAGACGCTGCTGATGCTTCGGAATTGGCTGGTTTCACCTTCGGATCGGTCGCAGGTACCGACGACTCTAGATCGGTGAAGGTGTCCGCCACCTTCTTTGCCCCCGGCCGAGCCGTGGCCGTGTCTTGCTTGAACACGACGTCAACGGCCTCGTCGATGGCAGTCGCATCGAGGTCCTGGCAAAAGGCCAAGCGGAACGCCGGGAAATCCACCTTCCCCACGCGCCTCGCGGCATCGATGAGATCATCCCACGTGGGCTTCACGAGCAAGGGCGTTCGAGGCGCCACCTCGGAAACCCGGGACGACACGCGACGTTCCACGCGCTTGGCGAGCTTGTTGTATGTCGAGGCTATGCCACCGACCAGGGCGACCGCGATCACGGCCTGGACATACCAGTATTGTTGCAGCAAGATGGTCGCATCGACTGGCAACACGCGCATGATGCCGAGCAGCCCAATGATGCCCACGACCGTCGTTAAGAAGGCAAGAGCCCGTCCGGTCTTGCTCGTTGCCGTGATGTCCTTCACGACCTCGTCCACGTGCGTTGCTTCGGCCATGACCGCTTTCCCGCCGAGCACCCGCAGCGCGTTCATGAGGAACTTGTCGAGGTGGTCGATCTCGCCCGCTGCGAGCACGAAATGGCCGTGGATGCCAGTCGACGTGTCTGGCTCGATCCAGCAAAAGGGGATCTTGGTGGTTCCGTCGCGAATCGAATCCCTGACCAGCACGAGCGGCACCAGGATCGGTTTCAATGGTCGTTCCTTGTACACGCGGCCGATGGCTTTTTTTCGATACACCAGTTCTTCCGAACCGGGCACGTGCTTGGCGACGATGTCCTTGATCGCCGGCCGGTACGGCTCGATGAGCACGCGTTCGTCGCCCGCGTAGAATTTCCCGTCGATCACATGCAAGGCGGGAAATGGCAAGAATCTGGCATGGAAGGACAAGATCAATGCGACCAGGCCGGGTTTCCCGGGATCCAGCTCGACTAGGCGGCACGCCGTCGCTTCCCGCGTGCCTTTATCGACCTTCACCGTGAATCCGCTGCGCTGCAGCTTCCCCAGCACGTCCACGACTTGCGATTCCACGGGCTGCAAGAGGATCTTTGGCGGCACGATCGCCGGTTTCTTCAAGCCCGGGGTGACCGGCTCATCCTCGGGGCGGCTGGGCTTCATCATAATCTTCACTGGTTCCAGCGCGGGCGCATTCGTGATCACGTCGAGCGGGTCGACGGCAGGCGTGGTTCCTTCATCCCCGTCCGGTTCCTTGGTTACATCGTCCACGCTCGGGATTGCCGGGGTCAGGGGTTCCTTCACGACATTGGCAACGTCGGGCACGTCGAAGACCACGCCTGGCTTGGCGGGTTCGATGTCCCGCGCCCTTGCCACGAGGCTCCAGATCGACCGTCGCAGCTCCATGAGATACTCCTTCCAGCGCGATGTCGCCACGCTGAAATGGTCGCGGATGCCCATGGCCTCGACCGAAAGAGCTGCGTCGTCACGCCAGCAGCGCGCCATCTCCTTGAGCATATCGTCGATGATGATCTTCGGGATGCTAACCGCCGTGTCATAATACACCACGACGAGCAGCCACGCCTCGCCCCCGCGCAAGCCCGGATCCGTGATGGCGAACTTGATCATGAGCCTACTCACGTTGCCTTTCGACAGGTCGCAGGTCTCGCCGGGCACGAGCACGTCCATCATACGCGTGCTGTTATCTTGCTCGGCGACCGGGATGGTGCCGATGAACTTGGTTTCGCCGACGAGCATGGCCGTGACGGGACCGAGCTTAGCATCCCACACGGATAACTGGAGCACGATGGGAATGTCGTCGTCGATCGTGAACGTCTTGACCGGGCCTTCGATGCTTTTCTTGACCCGCGACTCGATCTCGGCGTAGTGCTTGTCGAAATTGTCCTTGAGGCCCTTGATCGCCGCGAGCATGCGTTCCGTGATGTCCGGGGCCGATGTAGGTGTGTCCGATGTAGTCATCTATTATCAACCTGGATGCATTTCATTCTAGTTTTGCTAGCTCGCAATGCCCCAGCATATAAGCGAAAAGGAGGTTTTTGCGATGGAACATTTTTAGGGATTGAGTTCTCCCGGTTTCGTGAAGGTATAGTGATATGACATCATGCAACACGACGAGGATTGGCTTGGTTGCGAGGCTTCGAGGCAGGGGCTCAAGCTCGCCGTCATCATGCCCCGGAAATCCTATGTCATTCAGGATATCAAGTTGTTTTTTGCTTTATCGGTTTTTATTGTAATGACCCCTTCCATAATATTGTTTGCAGCGGGAAAAGGTCCAGCGATCGAGCTCGCCATCGTTCCACCATTTATGTTAGGTATTATTGGTGCACTTTTCTTAACAACGTACGAGGATGCCAAAAAAACCTCGTGGTGCCGAGTTTTAGACTTTGATGTCCCGACTCGCCGCCTCACGATAAAATTATTCCTCCTTCCAAGTTATTCCGAGGTGTACGAATATCGTTTTTCCCGAACCCCGAGATTCGAGGCTCGTTTCGACCAGCTCTCGTTGATACCATTATCCAAAGCTTCTGAAAAGGAGAGTAATCGGTTATGGTATACAAGATTTTATTACTAGGAAGTGTATCTTGTGGAATTGATGAAATAAGGAAAAAAAAGATATATTGCATATGCCGATGCCGATTTCAGCAAAGTTAAGCAAGTATGGGACATCATTGAAAAGTTTTTACGCGATAACACCAGTCTTGATGGCACAAATTAGAAATAAATATATCTAAACGCGTAGAAAAGAAGAAGGGAGCTATTCGAGCAAGCTTGCCTTGAGCGCGTACTCGGCATCCTTTATGATCGCCGGTTTCTTGGGCGCGCTTGCCTTTGCCGTGGTCACCGGCACGCCGAGCTGGCTCGCTACCGCGTCTCCACCCGCCGCCACCTTGTCGGCCAGCATAGACATGACGAGTAGCTTGAACGCGTCGTCATTGCCGCCGCCTTGCGGTGCCGCGGGTTTCGGAGTCTTGCCGATGGCCAGCCCTTTCCTTCGCTTGAGCATAAGCCACGCCGCGATGAGCCCCGCCGCGAGCATCGCGCCGAACGGGAAAGTCCACGTTCCCATAACACACAGCACGAGGATGCCAATACACTTGATATTGAGGAGTCCCATAGCGAGAACGTGTGCCTTTACTATAAAAGAGGAAAAAATTCCAGCTGGCCAAAGCCAGCTCCATAACAATCTTTTTTGTTTTGCCCACACGCCATCCATCATGCACACTCCCTCATCGTATCTCGGCTGCCATATCGCGCATCCGCATGTATCATCTCGAGTTCGTCCCTTCCGGGTTCGCAATTTGGGGATCGGTGCGAGAAAGGGAACGTGGATGAGATGGAAGGCGTGGTGGGATTAAAAAAAGATGAGAAAATTGAACATTACATACTTTGATTGTTAGGTCAGACCGCGTGCGCTTGTGATAGATGAGGGGAAAATGCCACTACATACTTGATCACGCGTCGATTGCTTTCCTCGACGCGCGCAAGCGACTGGCCATTAGAGCGGCCATCACGAAGGCGATCCCCGCAAGTAAGACTACCGGGACACCCGGCAACGCGCCCCCGCCTCCCCATATCGGCAAGAACCCTGCCCGGACGTATCCAATCCACGCCCATTTGAAATTTAAGGATGGATATGCTGTTATCAAATTCTTCGGGCCAGCTCCTTGAGTAATGTTGTTATTTTCAGCATACTCAAACCATCCAGCCTGGGCACCAAACTGGTCAAAGATGTATGTATCGCCCGTGCTCATATTGTTCGGCAATGGAACAGGGAGTTGCTCTGCAACGATACGATCAGCCGTCTTTTCTGAAACGAGGTACATAGTTCCATAAATATCCATGCTTTCATTAACATCAGCATACACCGGGACGATTACATCTGACTGTATTATTCCGGGCATATAGCCCGTGGCATTGATCCAGAATGGATTATTAGGGACGACGATCTTGGTGTTGTTCGAGAATTTATACTCGGTCGCACTGGTGATGAGATAGTGCGTGCCATTATAATCGTAGAATATCCACCAGGACCAGGACACCTCGCCAAGATACCAGAAACCTGTTCCCGGGCTCGAATTCTCGAGCATGGCCTTGTAAAAAGTTCCCGTTGTCCACAGATAGAAGGTGGAAAAATCCTGCACCGAATTATCCGTCTTGACCACGTGTGCCATCCAGGTGAATGTCCGGTTCGTGTTATCTTGAACAGCCTGGACCGGCGAGATTGATGTCTTTTCACCTTGAGATTCGCCACGAGCGACAAAAAGCATACAAGAAACGCTTAAGATCAATAGAACGATGGAAATTCCCGATATGCCAAAGGCATTGTGTTTGCATTTCACGTGCAAAACCTCTAGTTGTTCGATCGTGAATGGCTTTCGAGTCCATGAGAACGAGGGCATCAATGCGTTCGTGTTGCTAGCATCGCATCGCGGAACCGAGAGCTTCTTTCCGTTTATTCTTGATGTTAATAAATTTTCATATGGCTTGATAGTCAGCCTTCAAGTAGACCGTGATTTTCTTGCATTAATGACCGAACCAGAAAGAAATGCATCCGAAGGTACACTTCTTGCTCGAAATACTTTATCTTGAATCTGATCCACGCCGTGACAAAGCCCGTTTCGAAAATCGCGCCGAAGGGAAAATTCCACGTTCCCATGACGCACAGCACGAGGATGCCGATGCACTTGAAGTTGAGAAGTCCCATGTAAGAGGAACCGAATCTGGCATTATAGACAAAAAACGATGTGCATAAATATTTCTTCGAAACATACAATAGGCGATGCCATAAATCAGCGCTCCCACACACGTTCTTGGTAATCCAGATAGAAAGCGCTGCAATAGCGACAAGGCGGACGAGAACTTGCAAATCACGAATCTTCAGAAGATAATTTCTTGCCCGTGGTGCAATAACAGGGCAAACCTGGTGTGGATCGACGAACACGGCGAGTATTGCCTATCTTGCAAGAAGGACTTGAAAACGGGAAAGAAGAAAGATGGTAATGCTTGTATATGTCAACACGATGCTGGTATCTGCCAACATAACGTCATGCCGTTGTCTTGCCGAGCCCTTGCAAGAAATCCTTGACCGAACGCTCGTCAAGCCGGAGCAGGTGCATATCGGGCTGCGACGCGGCGATGGCCTCGATGATGCGCCCGGCGATCTTCTTCATTTGCAACAGCACGATGCCCATCTTGACCTTCTCGTCGGCGAGTATGACGAGCAGCAGTTCCCGTGGGGGCTTTCCTTGACCCATATCGACGGAACCGATGGCTTGCACGAAGAATTGCATGTTGCCGAACGAGATTGCGACCTTGTCGAGCGCCGCGCAGCCGAAATACTGCGATGCTTGCTTGGCCACGCCGTGCAGCGCCGCGGCGATGCCACCCATATCCCAGGGCTTCTTCAAGCCAAACATGGAATTCTTTGCGATAACCTTCGCGTCCTGGTCCACGAGCAAGATGCCCTTCATACCGCCGAAGCCGGTCAACCGGGCGTGCTCGCGGGCGAGGTCGTCCAGCAACGGCGTGATGGTCGCGTGGTTGAGAGCTGGTGATGTTGCCATGCCACCACCACACGATCTTTGTATAAAAGCAAAAAAACGCGCCGATGGGTTTTAATTGCTTGTTGACGATGTCCGTTCATATGGCGAAGAAGGAAGGGGGCATGATGCCACCCATCACGCGGCCGCTTGACCAGCTGGCGAACGATTTGCCACGGGCGATCCAGCAAGCCGCCGCGCTCTTCGCTGCCATCCAGGCGGGCAAGGCACCGCCGGCGCGCGATGATACATGGCTCGCGTCCGTGTTCTCGGATTATTGCGGCCACCTGCGGCTACGCAAAGCGGAGCTGCTCAAGTCCCGCTGGCCGCCATCAGAGGATTTCGACGTGTACGACGAGTTGCTTGGCTCGCTCATCGACGCGCTCGCCACGGCTGCGGCCGGACCACCGATTAAGAAGAACATCGTGGCCAAGCTCGTCGTGTTCTTGCGGGACTTGCCGTCGTGCACGCTGCTGTTCAATTGAATTGAAAAAAAGAATCGCCAGCACGACGATTGAAAAATATGGGTTCTCGGTTCGTTCTATGCTCATTCTCATCAAGACCTATATAGTCGTTTATGGATGTTTTACGTGTTTCTCGAAATACCAGAGGTGGGGAACTCGTGAATGAAGTGAATGAAGTCTTCACCACGCGGCCGAACGCGCGAGCTCGCCCGCCGTCATGGCGGTAAACCCGTGGTGCGGGTACGTGTTCACGAATATGGAGCGCGTTGCATCGCGGGCCTTCGCAAAGTCCACGGTTTCCCGCTTCATCCCCTTGAGCAAATTCACGTGTTTTTCCAGGAGGAGCATCCACGTGTGCCCCGACTCGCCAATGCCGAGGGTTTCCTTCGAAGGCGCCTCTGGCTCGAACCACGCCGCGGCTCGCGTCTCTGCGACCCGCGGAAACTCGTGCCGGGACACCAGGATCGAGAAGGTAATGCTTGTCGCGAGCCCGATGCCGTGGAGGTTCCGCAGCAACCGCCGCTGGTTGCCGTCCACGTTCGACGGCAGCCTGGTCACGCGGAACCCGGCGACGAATCGCCACGAGACGTGCTTTTGCACGGCCAGGATGTCCCTTGCCGCGTCGTAATAACACCGGGGCTTGCTCCCCGCGACGACGGCGACCGGAACGAGCATCGTGGGCACGATTGCAAGCCACGCGATGGTTGGTATGCTTGACGCGAGCGTGGCCAGCCCACAAGCTGCCCCTAGCAATATCACGATGGTCGCGGGCGCCGGCAAAAGGTTCGCACGCTCGATGTGCCGCTCGGAGAACCAGTGGTGGAATTCTTCGACCGCATCTTGCTCTTTGTCCATTGTCATTCAACCCCCTGGAAGCCGGAACCATGCGGACAAGTCGGGTGGGCCGGTCGCGTTGAACATCGCCATGTACCAGCACGACATAAGGATGAGCAAGAATATCCCGCCCATCAGCACCTTGCCGCCCCATCTTGCAAAACTCGTGAAGTGCACGATGGCACCGATGAGGATAACGAAAATGGCAGCGATGCAGCCAATCGTGATGATGAACGAGGCGATCTGCGCCATGAGCAGCTGGCCAGCGTCCACGAAGTTGCCCCACATGTCCTTTGCCGAATATAGTGTGTCGATACCTATCATAGCAGGTCAAATGTATCGAAAAGTAAGGCAATTTAAGAAAAAATCCCAATAAAGCCTTCAATGAATATTAAAGTCTAAGATTGTATCATGATGTTATGCAGAATAAATGGAGTATAGAGTGGCTGGAAAGAAACAGCGAGCGACTTCGAGTCGTGATCCACGACGGCGCTGATATCACGCTCGGTCTAAAGATAGAATTTGGCTTTCTTTTTCTTCTTTTCTCGTGTCTTCCTTCTCCATTCTTTTTTTCCATTCGATTTTTTCCTTAAATCCCGACGCATTGCGAAGATGATATGGAGGTGAAATAATCCATTATGGTCATGGCAGTGCAAAAACAAGCAGAACCAGCGATCCGGGTCGACGAGTCGCGGAAATACCGCGTCAACGCCGGCCAATGCGACAAGTGCGGGTATTTTAAGTCGTGGGACTTCAAGATCACGAACCCCAAGACAGGTAAGGGCCTTCCCGGCCACGTCACGAAGGAAGGGTTCAAGATCAACGACGGCGACTGCCCTTTCTATGCCTTGATCAAAGCGAAGGCCGAGACGAAGGAGCCAATAGCGCAAGACGAGGCCCCAGTACCAGTGGTCCAGGCACTTGCGTCACCCACGGCGACCAGGAAAGCAGACCAGCAACCCGCGACGAAGGCATCGCTAACCTTCTCGCGAGCTGGCGAGACGATCATCGCCACGATCGGCACGTGCTCGGCAACGCTGTCCCGGGACGGCGCGATCAAGGTATGCCGGGATTTATTAGGCATAATCGCTGAATAATTCTTTTTTTTTATTTTGCCATCGATAGCGAGGTTTTGACAGGTTAAAGATATTGTCTCGACAATGAACAACAATTCATGGTTCAAATGAAAACAAGTTAGATATGAATTACGTGCTTTTTTATTTGATACCCGGTAAATCCCTCCATCGAAGCTTCTTTAGATCCTTCA
>JAUQYW010000594.1 GCA_030587525.1 Candidatus Sigynarchaeota archaeon
AAAAAATAATGATATAAAAATTGCCTATATCACAACAGGAGATTTCCCCGTGCTTGTTATGGGTAAATGCATCGATCATACTAGGACCATGAATTTAATCGAAAAATTGCGCAAAATACCTGGAGTCGAAGATGTCAAGACGCAAATGATTTTAGAAAGAATAAAAGAAAGCTGGGTAGTTGATATTCCTAATCTTGAGGAAAATAAATAGAATTATTAGATCTTGACTTGCTCCGCAAACTTGGTGATGAGGTCCTTCCAGCCGGTTTCCATCGGCCCTTTCATTCCGTCAACGTTGATGCCCTGGACCCCTGTGGATTTCTCGGCAGGGACCGAGTCCATCAAGGTTTTCCATTTCTGCTCGACGGCGGCCCATAAAAACTTCGCGGGCGTGCCAGGGTCATCTCGCCCGTGGGTACCCCAGACCGCGACCTTCTTGAGCTTGAATCCCCTTGATTTGAGCGTGCGCCCGAAATTGCTTCCCCATCTCTTGATCGTAAAGGAAATGTTTCCTGCGCGGAGGGGGCCTCCAAAAAGCAACATGTCTGGCTCATCCTTGGCAACTTCCTTCGGCGAAATTTTCTTTGCATACTGTACATGAACGGCATTGCCCTCCTTGAAGATTTCCCCGAGAGCTTCGGCGATTTGCTTGTTATTACCAAACTTGCTATCATACACGATCCAGATCTTCATAAAGAACACCGAGTCATATGAATTTAAGATCTAATCGGGTGCCGATTTTTGGCAACCCATCGTGATACGTGGAAGATTCATTAAATCCACGGGGAAGGTTAGTTCATGGCAAAACAGTTGACCGCTCGAGACCGGTTCCGGGCAGTCTTCAACCACGAAACCGGGGAACTCGATAGATTACCCATGCTCTCGCTGGGGACGCCATCTCATGGCTTATTCTATCAAAACTGGGAAAAGACCATCGCCACCGAGGATTTGCCGGATGAATACGTCCGGATCACGCATTTCGGCGACAAGACCATGAACAAATGGATCACGAGCGAGTGGCACAACATCGGGCTGGGCTGGCCATCCGGGTATCCGAGTGTTCCTTTACCTAAGGACCACCCAGAATGGCTCAAGCAAGCAGCCAAGGAAAAAGAACACTTGACGATGAGCGTCGGGTGGAATGGCAGCATCCACGCATCCGGGATGAAAATGCACGGCCTCGATTATGGCTGGTACGTCAACGGCACGTTCACGCGCCAAACGACCAAGGACGGGAAGACCTTGGACCCGTGGGAAATCCGCGACGCGTTCTACGCGGAACACGGCGAGCCGTGGGACGACAAGTTCGCGCCCGACAAGGCAGCGCAGAAGAATTTCCAGAAGGAATTGCAGTGGTACGAGGAACATTACAAGGATTTCAGCGAGCAAGGGTTCTCGGATTTCGCGCTCATGTGCAGCGCCGGGGGCCTCTTTGAAGGAACATGGGAAGGCATGGGATCCGGCACGCCGGGCATGAGCATTATGTGCCGGAAATATCCCGGAAAATTGAAGACGTGGCTCGGTCAAGTCAAGGACATCGCGCTGAAGAGCGCCAAGCTGCAATACGAGCTCGCCGAGGAAGTCGGGGCGCAGATCGATTTCCTCTGGTTCTGGGACGACAGCGGCCAAAAGGGGCGCCCCCTCATCGACCCGAAATACCACAAGGAGTTCTGGGTCCCCATGTATAAAGAGGTGTGCGATTACGTCCACAAGCACGGCGGGCACGTGATCATCCACAGCTGCGGGTTCGGAGAGAGCCTCGTCCCGAACTGGATCGAGGGTGGCATTGACGCGTGGCAGACCATCGAGCGCGCGGCGTTGAACGAACCGGCCCGCATTCGCGAGCAGTTTGGCAACAAGATCATCCTCGTCGGCGCTGTCGACGCCAGCAACGTCGTGAGCTTCGCGAAGACCACTCAAGAGGTCGACAAGCACGTGAAGCAGACCATGAAAGACGCGGTGTTCAGCCCCGATGATGCTTGCTACGTGCCCGGTTTCACCCATGACTTGCTCGATTGCCCTGTTCCAAACGTGCGGGCTGCCGTGGATGCCATGTTAATATATGGCAAGATCGGCGAGATTAAAAAACTGAAGGCTTGAAAAACCCAGAAATCTTTTTATCTCCTTTATTTTTGCCTGGAATTTAGGGTGGCCAAAGATATTTTTTTATCCCAAAAGAGCAATTGATGATATCATCATGAGCGCTCCCGAAACAATCTTGCAGCGAATAAAGTCACATTTAGCGTTTTTCATCATCATCGTGATCATTTTCATTATGGACGTCATTCTCGCTGTAATCGACCCGATGTTCCCACCGTGGCCCGTGATTGAAACAACTTACACGCTTTTCTGTTTTTCCATCCAGGGGTGCGCGTTGCTTTATATAATTGGCGGATTCTTGATCGTGCGCTGGATCAAGACAGGAAAGTCAAACACCGCGACGCTTTGCTGGGGATTGGCCTTTTGCGCCTATGGGTTCTTGTTGATCGGCCTCATCATGCAAGCGTTGCACCTACCATGGGCGGATATGACCCAGCCTGGTATTTTCTTCATCTATCGCAATGTCATGATAATATGGGCGGCATTGATGTACAACGGCATCATGCGAATCATCACGCAGAACAAAAAATGGGTGCTCTACCCCACGATACTGATCCTCGTTTCGGGGTACAGCATATTCATCGTGGGACTATCACTGACAAGTATCGAACACATGATGTACGCTTTCTTGTATTCCATCTGGATACCAGTGTGCATCCTCATCGTCTACTTGTTCTGGATGCACGGGCGGATGATGCAAATAAAAAGCTCGAAAATTCTCACGATCGGATTTCTCATGCTGACGGTCACATACGTGGCCTGGTCATCAACACATGCGACATACAATTATTACATTATTTACGCGCTTTTCAACATCGCGAACACATTCATACTCATCGGGTTCGTCATCCTTCCCTACGAGACGCGAATCAAACAATTGGAGAGCGAAAAATAACCCGAGGAAAACGAAGAATTTCTCATGTTTTTGGCTGGATCCTGAACTCCACGCTATTTTTCCCTTGCAGCGAGAGATAGATCACGGGTGGTTGGTCGCCTTGCTTCATGTAGGTAAAAATATCGTTGTCTTCTCTGGAGAGCGTGAAATTGTTCTTTATTAAGAGATTTTTAAGAGTTTGCATCTTTTGCGCTGCATCCTTGGCATTTCCCAGGGGTAAAATTACAGAGAAATCATAATAGTGAAGCCTTGTTCCCCCGTATTCTACTCCTGACGTCACGCATGGAAAGATTGGTTGCTTGAATACTTCTGGCACCTCTGAGCATCGCAATTCGGGGCATGTATCGAGCACTTGTTGCACGGTTAAAGGCACGCACGGCTCTTGTAACTCGACCTCGAACAATATATTTCCGCCTGCCCTATTATCTCGTGTTCCGGTAAACTTTACAATGCGTTGAATCACGCAATGTTGATGTAAATTTCCTGCTTGCTTAGAGAAGTCGACTCCGATGGAATCATTGCTCGCTTGCGGTTTTAAAACGAATTCATCCTTTTCCAAGGATTCCGTTATTTTCTTTCCGATCTCTTCCTTTGTCCCCTTTGCACCGAACTCGCTCAAGAACCAGAATAACGAGTACTTGCTATCCTTGAACGTGAAACCACACGTCAATCCATACCTGAAAGGTTGCAAGTCCAGCAGCAACTTGCGAAATGCAGGGGGAGCTCTGAAGGAAGGTTCATGCTCCGCTTCTCGCAAAAATGCCTGGAAGGCCGAATCTGTTTCGACCTTTGCTAATTTCAGCAAGGGTAGAAGTGGTGTCTGCTTGGTACTGCCCGTTCCTCGTTTCATGCTCACATCTTCTCACCGTGACTTAATAATGATTGCGATAGCCATCATCCTCCCCACACCATCATGATCCTGGATCCATCGCTTTCGAACCGGATCGGTAGATATAGCATGTTTTTCGCGTTACCAAGGGTGAGCAATGAATCGGGGAATCGTATACCATCAAGCGTTACGGATGACGGCGGTTTCGGGCAAAAGATTGCAATTTCGACGACATCGCCCGCGATCCCGGTTATGGTCGCTTCGAATCCCCCGTCCACGGCCTTGACACCCGAAAACGTCTTGTCGTTCATCATGGCATACCGTCCCGCATCGCCGAGGAGAGCATATCCGCTTTCAAACACGGGCGCGTACACACGCAAGGAATAGTGCTCGTATTGCAACGCCAGCTCGATCCGCTCGTTGCTGTCAACCAACCTCGCCTCGCGGGTCCCGAATTCGTATTCGACGAAATTACCATGGATATCCAACTCATTCAGGGTGTACCCCCGGTCTTGAATACGCTTCGGCCACAAGTTCGCGACCAGCACGTAATGCCACGTGTTTCCCACCTGCTTGCTCTCCGTGCTGCAGATGTAATACTTCGCGTGCCTCGTGAACATGGCGTCGACGGCGGTGATCGGCCGGTCCGGTTTCAGCAGCATCCCGTCGGGGCGGCAACACGCGTGCACGATCTTCTTGTCGACGTGCCCGATCGGGTCGCCGAGAGCGACTGGCCCCGCGCTGAGCGCAGAGAGGATTGCCTCGAGCTCGGGGCATCGTTCGCCCCACATAAACCCGCGCTTCGTCGTGAAAAACACGTCTTTGAACGGCCACAGGTTAAGTGCTCGCGCGAGGATAGATGATTGCGTGAAAAACGACATATCGTAGACGTGCGGCCAATCCGCGTGGTAATCATTCGATCCCCGGACGTTCGTCACGTTCCCGTGCTTCACGGATGCCATCCACATCGACGGTGTCGCCATACAATACTGGATCGTTAGCCTGTGCCGCGCCGCGGCCGTGGCCATCTCGCGAAGCCATGTCTCGCCGAACCCCACGTCGGTCTTAAACGCGTGGAAGTGGTTGGAATGGCTGATCATCCAGTCCTGCTCGTAGAGAATGATGCTGTTCTTTTCGGCATAATCCATGATGTATTCCCAATAGGCGGGATCGATCGACATTGCCCAGCCATTCTCGAGTATAAACTGAAAACGTTCCTTGTAAGGAGTCTCGGCCATGTACCAGCGGTGGTGGGCGGTAAACCGAGCGCCGCCCATGCGTTTCGAGAGCTCCGCCAAAGACAAGTCAAAATAATACGGATCTGGTTCCCACTTGAGCGCACCACCATACAAGCCACCGCCAAGCCGGATCCTAAGAAAATTGACGAGTGCCCGCTTCCACGTCTTCACCGATTTCTCATACCACCAGCTGTCGAGGCCATAATATGAAAATGGAAGGTTTTCCTTGTCAGCATATTGCTTTATCGCGAGCAAGGTCGTGTCGAACTTTCGCTTGATGGGACGATAGTAATAATACGCCCCGTTATCGGTGAAGTACCCGAGCCTCGAATTCATGAGATCGATGTACCGGTCCCGTGTAGACGTGGCATAATACGTCCGAAGGAGGTCTCCCCAACGCGTGAACGCTTGATTGATACCGTGGTGAAATACAAGGATATACGCGTGCGAATGACCGGCCGGCAATCGTTGGACCAGGCCATTAGGACCGCAATTGATGCGTTCCAAAGATGGTGAGATGGATTCCTTTTGTATCCCGTTCGTGATGAAATTATCGAGCGCCGAGAGCAGAAACGCGTTCCGATCGTCATCGAACATGAGCACAGGGGACGTCACGAAGGCGAAATGCCGTTGGGCCGGGGAGAAAACCTGGTTCTTGAAACACAGCACGCGCCGGTTCGGGCTGGCATTTTCAAAGGAAGGAAAGACGATCGATGGCTCGTTATAATTGCCGGTTTGGATGCCCTCGATCCCCGCGTGAAATTCAGCCTGGAATACCAAGAAATCTTGGCCGGGATACTGGAAAATTCGCGTCTCGATCTCGGTCGTCGTGTTGGGGATGTGCCAACGAGCGGAAAGAACACTTGCTTTACCGAGCCTTGTCTCCATCTGATCAACAACAAGCCCGGCGAATTCAAGCAAGACCTCGGCATCCTTTGGATGGCTCGAATACCAGGTGCCTTGAACGTGCACCCGCACGTGGCCATTGAGGAGGTCTCGTCCCTTCCCGAATCCGATCGTATAGCTGAAGTTTCCAAAATCGTGGTGAAGGATAGGAATGCCTTCTTGCGTGGATAATTTTTCATCTCGATCAACATGATCAATATGATCTTCAACAGGATCATAGCTCCCCTCGAAATTCGGTACGACGTAACGGCGAAATATATCTGGATAAAAAATTCGCACGATGATGATGAATGCGGTAATGATACTCGCGGGAACGATTAAACCATATAGTATCAGATTCTGGAAGCTCATGAATTGAAGCTGATCGCAAAAAATAAAGGCTTTCGCGAGGTGCAAGCAATCGAATAATTGATTTATAGGCATATTGCGTAATATAAAACACAACATCGAGGAGCTCGGGAAGAGAAAATCCAAGGATGAATCGGAAAAACGCTTGGAATTGCGTCGTGGTTGAAGCAACATGGCCGAACTATTAACGCTGTTATATTACTTGATTGATTTCATGTTTCTCTGTATTTTCGGTCTAGTCCTCGCGTTGAAGGCGATTAAAAAGAAATTCAACAACGTCTTCTATTTTGGCCTTGCGATCTTGTTGAATGCCACCTTTTTCGGCTTGAAGTTTTTTCTCAACCTGTTTGACGTGCAATCGTACAAGTATGGACTGCCAGAAATTCCGTTTGTGTTGAGTCTTCTCCCGGGCATTGTCTTCGTCAAAAAGACGTTCTATGCTGGCAAGAACCGCCCTATCATCGTCATCATCTCCATCATCTACTCCTTCCTGGCCATCACATCAATAACCCTTGGCGCCTTGGAAGATTCACCTTCACCTGACCCTTTTTTTAGAATATGGCGATATATCATAGATGATATCATCGTTTACCCGCTGGTATTCACGTGGAACATCGTGAATGGTATCCGCGAGTATAAAAAAACATCGAAGAAACTCCACGGTTTCGGCACGCCTCGCTTTATCTTTTTCTCGATCGGACATGCGTTTGGAATAGCGTCCGGGATCATGGATTTCATAAGCGGGATATTGAACCCGGAGTTTTACGAGTTCTACGTGATATTTTCCGTCGTTTGCGCCGCGTCCTATGGCATTTTCATGTACATCACCTGGTTCCCGCCTGCTGCATTAAACCGGCAGTTACAATCGCGGGTTACGGTCCTGGGAGGGAATATTGGAAAGACAGGACCCACGGATGCCAAGACCGGTACCGTGTCCGGGCAATCGGCTGCCACAATCACGAACATGCGCGTGTTGGAATATTTTGGGGATGTTCTCTCCAAGATCATCGGAAAAAGCCATGCCGCGTGCAGTGGCCTCATATTACTGGCTGTGGAAAGCCAGCTAGGTGAAGATACAGTTAACCGGCTGACCATAAAGGACCTGGAAACCGTGATTGGCGGGGAGCTCAAGAACAGGCTGGAGAAACTCGGAATTCCTAACGCTACGGATGCCATCGCGGCGTTAAAACAAGAATTAACAACGAACTTGTCGCTGTTAACGATGATGATGTTTTAAATGCAACTTGCTCGAACCACGAATGACCTCGGAATAACATCGGCAACTGGGAAAGAGTGCATGCGTGTCCTTCACGACTGCTTCGAGAAAGCGTGCATCTCGCATGGCGAGGCAGAACGCCAGTTTCGCCGGTGGCACGATGGGTTCATCAAATTCCACGGGAATTTGCTGGAACGCGAGACCATCAAGGCAGACTTTGACGGCATCGCCAGCCGCTTGCTTGGTAGAAAGCAGAGCGTTGATCCTGCAAGATTTCTTTTCATTTTATATACATACCATGCGCTGGTCATAAAGATCATCGCTGCTAATGTTGTTCTTCGCGTTCAAGATGCAAAGCCCGAAATTAGGATTCGTAACCGGCTTTCACCAAATAGCGTGGACGAGTTCTTGCATTCCATTGAAAATAATGAATTTTACAAGGACTCTGCCGGGATCATCAACTTCCTGGGAGATTTTTGCTTTTCATGGTACTTGAATGTTCTTGACAATGAATCCAAAACCGCGATGCAACGCCTGGTTACTGATGTGAATCAGCTTGCCGCGAATTCAATGGAAAAACGTGAAACGACGGCTTGCGAGATCTTGCGAACACTCCATCAAGCGATCATCCCGCGTAAGATCAGGCACGACCTCGGCGAATATTACACGCCGTCGTGGCTCGCCCGGCTCGTCATAGAAGAATCGGGGTACTCGGGAGATATGAGCCAGAACGTGCTGGATCCGGGCTGCGGGTCGGGTACCTTCCTCCTGGAACTCATCGCTTTGATGCGGTCTGCTGGGTCAACCAAGCATGATGCAAGATCACTGTTGGATGCGATATTAACAAGAATAAAAGGCTTTGACGTGAACCCGATCGCGGTCCTCGCTGCAAAAACGAGTTTCTTGATCGGGATCCAGGAGTTGATCCCCGGATGCTCGGTTCCCTTCGAAATTCCAGTCTTCTTGGTCGATTCCATGATCGGCACGCCTGCAGCGTTGAAACAATTGAACGTACTCGAAGAGGTCGATCTCGTCGTGGGAAACCCGCCGTGGATCAAGTGGGAATTTCTCGCTGTAGATTACAAGGCCAGCCTCGCGACTACCGTGCTGAACGAATACACGCTGTTCAATTATTCGGGAATGCAAGCAGGCCTGGGATTTGCCCATGACGATATATCGATTGCTTTTACTTACGTTTGCATCGACAGGTACTTGAAAAAAGGCGGTGTCCTTGCGTTCGTGCTCAAGCAGACCATGTATAAAGGCATCGCGGGCAAGGAATTTCGGAAGTTCACGATCGAAAAAAACGGCGAGAGCACGCCGGTTCAGATCATAAAAGTACATGACTTGCGTGCCTTGAAACCTTTCAAGTCGATCGCTGACGCGGAAACCTCCATCGCGATTATCAAGAAAGGAACTGCCACGAGGTATCCCGTGCCATATTACTCGTGGCAAATGAACCATGGAGTTCACTTGCACGATTCGATGGCGCTTGATGCCGTGAAATCGCTCACGACGATGAAAAAGTACGACGCGTGGCCCGACCTCGCGATGAACGATATCACGGCGCCATGGATACTGGCCGATGAAGGCGTCTCTCCGCCAGTAATTCCCAAGGGTAAAAATTGCTATATAGCACGCCACGGCGTGGTCAACGACTT
>JAUQYW010000611.1 GCA_030587525.1 Candidatus Sigynarchaeota archaeon
TTCGTTATTCACTCCGGCGTGACCCTTCGCTTGATTACGTCTTGCCAGTGCTCGACTACGGGCGTGAGTTGATCCGACAATTCCTTGGAGATATTCGCTTCCTCGTCAAACTCGCGCAATTTGTCAAGCCATATCTTCATTTCATTCAAGATATCATCGGACTTGAGCAATCGCGTGAGCCGTGCATAGATGTCTTCCAGCTTGTTGCAAATATCGCCGTATTTCCAGTTCAGCATGACGTAGTCGCTCAAGACCGTGATGCCTTGGGCGATGGCCATCATGTCAACGGTCTTTTCCCGGGATTCCGCCTTTATCTTGCGAATGATGTTGATCTCCTGGAAGAGGTACTCGATGATCTTTGCCAGGAGCCCCGTTAATTGGCCGGCCTCGGCGCACCATACCCGGATTTCCATGATCTGGGATTTTTCCGAGACCACGAGCTTGATCACGATGCGACCGCCGCCGATCTTGACCTTGGTTGCAAAATAAGCTTCGGCTTCGAACATGTCGCCGTCCATCTTTTCCGGCGCGGCAACGCAGCGGGCATCGAAGTGCGAAATTGCTCTGAACCCGGCGTGGTATGCAAGACGTGCATCGATGTCCGAAATCAAGAACGACCGTGCATCGCTGGGAAGGCTTTGAGTGACGACCATGACGTCGTTCAGGTTGTCCAAGGTCGCGACCACCAGGGGGCACTTGATCCAAACCTCCTTGGTCTCCACGTGGATGGTGTGCGGCGTTGCCGTGAAATCCTTGTAAATAACCGTACCACCAACCTGCGACTTCCCGCAACTGGTCGGTTCAAGGTAAAAATCGACGCCACGGCTGCTGTTCGGCTCGATCACCGGCACTGAGATCATCTCGTCATCGATCTGGAACGCGTCGGGATAATCAAGCACGACTTTTACATCGTAAACCGCTGCCTGGGAGTTGTTCCGGACGGCGATCTTGAAATGGACTTGCCCGCCCGTGAAATCGTATTCCCTGACGACCTCGATGAACTTCTCGTCGTGCTTCATGCCCGTTGCCGCGGGAGTGCTGTCTTGCTGCGTAGCGGCAGGTTTCGAAACGCCTTTTTGCGGTTGCGCCGCCACCGCGGGTCGTGCGGTCTCGAGCTTGAATTCCCGTGTGCGCAGGTCAATATAACCAGCGATGTCGCCGCGGGCGATGAGCGACGCGAGGCTCTCCTCGACCGTTTTTTCCGTGATGCCGAGCCTGCTGGCAAGTTCCGTTAAAGAAATCGTGCGGTACGCCAAAACGATCTGGGAGATCTCGTCCTTGAGGGCCGAATCAGTCATATATTCGCGCTTCTGCGTGAACACCCCACGAAGACGGCCCTGCTTGACAAGCTCGTGCAAGATACTGCGCACGAGCTCGATGGCTACTTCCAGCTCCTCGGCGAGGGTCTCAAGCTTGAATTTCTTTTGCTGCTCGGCACGCTGGAAGACAAGGTCCATGAGCCGCGCTTTCGTGAATGTCTTGTTGCCTTTCGAAGCGAAGAAGCCGTCGATGTCGCGGGTCTTGAGCAGCGTGACGAGGTTATCCTTGATGATATCCGCGTGCACATCGTATTTCGCGGCAAACTCGTCGATGTTGATCTCGCCGGACTCATTTGCAACTTGCATGAGTTTATTCTGGATGAACGTGGTCGAATAGTAAAACTTTTTTTGCTTGGAGAACGTGCCACGGACGCGCTCGTTGCGGATGATCTCGTACATCAATTTCAAGGCTTGATCGAGAGTTATACCAAGATTTTTCCCGAGTGCCTCGACGGAGATGAACCCGTCCTTCTTGATCTGGTCGTTGATCCGGGCCTTGAAACTCGGGTCGATGAATGTAAACAACTTACTTTGCTCGTCGACGATCCCGCCAAGATTGTAATCTTTTGCTAGTATGCTCAGCAATTGGGGAACATCTTGCTCGTCCATCTTCACGATGCTGCCAACAGTCGAGAAACTCAGGGTCCCCGATGATTTCAACTTGATGATCAAACAATTGGGGCAAAAATCATCGCCTTGGCTCTTCTTGAGCTTTCCCTCGCACGTCTTCGGTGCCTTGGCAAGTCCCAGCTTGCTGGCTTCCTTCAAGACGATGCTGTCGGCCTGGTAGCAGATCATGGGCTGCGATTCGAACGAGTTCCATGCGCATTTGCTGCAAGCCAGGTAATGCTGGCCTGCAGGCAGCTTGTCCAGGCGCAGTACGCCGGCGCACTTGGGACACGTCGACTGCGGAATGGTCGGGCACTGGTTATTGAATTTCGACGCGAGCTCCCGCGTGTGCACCGAGCCGCATTTCTGGCACTTGTATTTCTCGTTCGTGATGACGTGGATCTTGCAAAAACCCTTTCCGCACGTGGGGCAATTGAAGTCGTTTTTCGACAACGGACTGGAACAATACGAGCAAGTTTGCGCAACCATGGCGGAAGCCAGCTTTGCTTATATTAATTTGATAATATTCTTTTCTATTAAACTTGGTCAGTCTTCGTATTAAAGAGGGTTATAGGGCTCATATACATTTGCTGGGCCATCTATTGGCACGCGTGGTGGATGCGCCGCGCGGGATGAGCATGATTTTTGCACGCGCACGCCGGTTAGAAATCACGCGTAGGTCATCTTTTGTGGCAACATATGAATGTTTTTTAAGGTATATTCGCATTACTATCAAAAACCCAGGCGTGTCGTGGCCACATTTTTGTCGACTACACAGCATTCGTGCACGGTTTTCAAAGGTTTAAATAGGCAAGTGACCAATATAGTATTTAAATACGGTTTATACTACCCAATCGTTTTCCCATTACCGAAATGATCCCCCGAAGATGGACTTGATGGCGATTTCCATTCCACCCGATGACAGCAACCAGCCCGAAATGGAGCTTTCCAAGGCATTTATGGAAATGATAGACAAGGCTGTCATGAAAGATTTCATTGTCAAGGACATCACGGACGAGGACAAGAAAAACGATTTTTACCAGTCATTGAAGTTCACGCTCACTTTTAACCAAATCAAGATCTTGTACGAAA
>JAUQYW010000681.1 GCA_030587525.1 Candidatus Sigynarchaeota archaeon
CTGCGTGGATGAAGAGAGCACGGATGAAGAATATGGTTGGATTTGTCTGACCAGGACACCGTTTGATCTCCGAGGTTTGCAGCGAGGTTTTGGTTTTTTACCACGAATGGGTTACAAATGATTTTCTTCTTCTTGATCACTTGAATAACCAAACCATAGGGGATCGCAATTCCATAGCTTCCATAATTTATAACCATCCAAAATCCCTCGATGGCCAGGCGGTGCAGCGCGACGTGCATCCGGACTCGGCATGATCGAGGTGGTCGCCATCCCGGGCTCCTACTCCACCTTGGTGTCCTTGTTCATTTACTATCGGCGTTTATAGAAAATTTTATTTCAACCATGGAATAACATAACGTGATGATCGTGCGTAGTGGTGATGCTTCATGTTGAAACCAAGAGGAAAGCCCTTCTCGCGCGAAAGCATCGAACTTCGCAGGGCGATCCGCGCCGACGTGGACGCGAACCCGGCCGCGACGCACCAGGACTTGCGGCGGAAGTACGGCGTGGCGCAGCCCGTCGTTGAGTCTGCCATGACGCGGACGGTCGCCGAGTGGGACGCTCTCCTCGCCAAGTCGGCCGGGCCAGCGCGCCCGAAACCCACGGCCTCGAAGTCCTCGCATTTGTCGTCATTGAAGGTATCTTGATATTTCTCGCCGTGGCTTTAGCATCTATCCTCGGGTTAATTGGAAGTGATTAAGCGTGCCACATGGTTACACAAGGTCACGAGGTCGTCTCTAAATAAAATAATAGTACATGACAAGCACCCACAAAATGATAAAATAAAAGCATGTGTTATAACGGAAAGGAATCTAAAAAAACCAAACAAACTTCATGATGATCCAATCCGGGTGAACACGCTATGAAGAAATAAAGTGCGAGACGCAGCAAGCGATGAAAAGCGCAATGCAGCTGACAATGAAGAGCGCAACGCAGTCGGCAACGAAGAGCACGATGAAGAACACGAGGAAGAAGACGCGAAGCAAGACGTAGAAGAAGACCTAAGGCAAGGCGAAGAAGAAGAGGAAGAAAACGATGAAAGAGAAGAAAAACGGGAAGGCGAGGATGATGAAAACAATATTGGCAATGGTTGATAGACCGTTGCATTCAAACTCGTAGTTCTTGCAGATACTTGCTGGTGTCAGCGGGCAGCATCATTCCCTCAAGCTCTGGGGAACCTTCCAAATGCCGATATTACCTACTCCAGAATCGCAGACAAGGAATTCGTCATTTGGCGTTAGATGAATATTGCTAATCATTTTATCACTCGCCTTGAGAACAGAAAGCTGCTTTAACGTCGATATGTCCCACGCGCGAATAGTTTTATCCCCGGAACCTGAGATAATGTATTTCCCGTTCGCTGTCGATGTTATTACATGCACCTCATCGGAATGCCCATCGAATACCTTTTCCGGTTCCATCCCCACATAATCCCGAACGTGGACCTTTCCATCGCTACCGCCGAATGCAAAATGCTTTTCAACGGGAAGCTGGTGCAAGCCATGGATGTAACACCGCTGCAAGAAGTGCAGTGTCGTTTCCGAATTACAATCAATCGCCTTAGCATTGCTTTTTCAAGGCCTTCATGGCCTTCAACTTCGCCGGGGAAAAGATGCGGGTGATGGACACTGCATCCACTTGCTTCACGCGTTCCAATTGCCACCTGCAGCATCGATCCGCGGGAGTGTTGTCCGGCGTGATGTAATAGTGCCAGGTCCGATGCGACACGCTTCATGGTCGTGAACTGTTTTCCACATTTCTTGCACTCCCAAAGCACCATTTCGTGTCGCAATATACGTTTGATACTTGGGCTCCCGATATCTTGGAGATCGATGAATTTATAGCTGCGCCGGATCAAAACCGTGAACGCGCAATTGATACACGCATTGGGGCGAATGTCCATATCTGAAACGAGCTTGTATTCGGTTTTCACTTCTTGATCAGGAGCCGACTTCATGGATCAAGACATGGCGTTATAGAAATTATAGATACCGATGTTAATTCTGGCAATAGAGGCATGCCTGTTCAAGCTCGTGAAAATTGAGTCGGGGCGACAAAAACCCATATTAATCGAACTTACTTATAGTCAAAATAGTCATCTTTTTATGATTTTCGCGTGATGATTGAACGCTTAGCAGAATGCAAACACAGAAGCGAGAAAGAATGCCCAAAAAGCCACGAGAAACAAAGGTCCCAGCCGCGTTCAACGCGTTTACCGTGGATCTATTCAAGAAAGTGTGCCCAATCAAGGACAATGCCTTCATTTCCCCCTTCAGCGTGGCCATAGCACTATCGATGGCGTTCATTGGTGCCAAGGGTGCCACCGCGGATGAAATGGCGAAGGTAATGCACCTTACCTTCGACGAGAACATCCTTTCCCGCGGTGTCTTGGACATCCTCGAATCAATCCGTACCAGCGACCCGCAAATGAAGGACAAGTTAAACATTGCCAATGCCATCTGGATTAAGCAAGGCTTTGATCTCCTTCCCGCGTATGCCGAGCGAGTGAAGGATCAGTTCAAGGGTGCTGCATTCGTGGTCGATTTTTCGCTCACGGAGCCGACTCGCGCTAGGATCAACGCCTGGGTTTCCGAGCAGACGCAAGGGAAGATCCCAGAGTTGATTCCGCATGGATTGCCCGATCCGACGAGCAAGATGGTGATAACGAACGCGATCTATTTTCTCGGGACGTGGAGTGACCCTTTCATCAAGAAATTCACGAAAGCCATGCCCTTCTACCAGCTTTCGGGAGAGCAAGTATCGGTATCCATGATGTGCAAAATGATTTTTTGCGCCTATGCAGAGAACGAATCCGTGCAATATATCGAGCTCCCATATCACGGCGACGCCATGGTAATGGGCATCATTTTGCCTCGTCGGCAGGATGGATTGCCCGCAATCGAAAAAGAATTATCCGTTGGCTACCTTGGTAGCCTCGCACGCCGCTCGAATCGCCAAGCCGTTAACGTCTACCTCCCCCGGTTCAAGCTTGATTCGACTTACGGCCTCGAAAATGTGCTACAAGCGATGGGCATGTTACTGGCTATTTCAGAGAACGGAGACTTTTCCGGCATTACCGGCAAGCCGGAGGCCGTCATATCAACCATCATCCACAAGGCATTCGTCGACGTGTATGAAGAGGGCACGGAGGCAGCGGCCGCGACTGTGATCATGATGACACCGCCAACTCGCGCTCCGAATCAACAATTGCCACCACCACCACCCATATTCAAAGCAGATCACCCGTTCACATTCATCATCAAGGAAACACGCACGAATGCCTTCTTGTTCATCGGCCACGTGTTGCTCCCGCCTACTGCCACGACATAATAAATATGCTCGTGAGTAAGAACGAGCGAGTAAGAACTATACTCTTACTATGTGGGTGGACAAAGTTGGACACTCTGCCCGGGCGGGTCGTAAGAGGAAAGCGTACGACGATACGCTTGGGCATCTGGATCGCACTATCCAGATGCGACAAAGGTGGATTGGATCTGGGACACGCCTTATGAAATCGATGGAAGCGCTTCGACTTCCGATGATGCACCTCTAGGCCGTACATTCGACCATTTTATCTAAGGTTGAAAAATTATTGCTTACTTTTTTTCTTTTACTTGTCTTCGGCGCCCTTAATGCATGCCTTTCAATCAGTGATAGGATTGCCACGTTTCAAATTTGCGAAATATGAAGCATGATTGAGGGCAAATCTCGATAAAAAGTATGGAGAGCTTAGGGTCGAGCAACTTGATCGCCATATCCTTCCACGCGTTATCGAGACCTGACTAGCAGTACCCGATATGCACCTTTCATTTGTTAAAATACACGCTCCCCGCACATGGCTTATCTTGATATGAACCTCCTCGATGAGGTCTGCATCGATGGCAACTCGAATCTCAAGCAACTTGGCGAGAAATTGCTGGAGGTGTCACCAACGTACCAAGTCGCCATCGGGGGATGCTCTTGCGGCACGTCGAGCGTGAGAGGGGAACTATATAAGGAATCGTTTTTCATTAACCACCTGGACGAACATGGCCGCGAAGCGGATCGCCGAGGAGCAAGTGTACTCGAGCATCCTGAACCTTTTTTCCAAGAAGGATGTCGACCATGAAGAGATAGCGAAGATCATCGTCAAGATCTGCTCCGCGATCGAGATCGATAATGAAAACGCCGATCTAAAAAACGTCGTGAAAAACGCGCTCTTGTTGATTCTTGGACTCTTGTACAAGGATAAATCCATTGACGACTTTGGTGTAGATATCAAGTCCATTCCTCCCACTACGAAGCGAGCGATAAGGATCTAAAAGAATTGTTCAGGTAAAATGGATAAACACTCGCCAGGCGAATCAAAATCAAGGCATCATCGCGCGGCGGATGCAAGATCGAAGGACTCTTCTTCTCCCTTCCCGGTGACCGCAACACTATTCCTTGCACACACCGCCCGTCGCTTCATGGGAGTGGCTCTTGAACGCGACGCGTTCTCAAGGG
>JAUQYW010000705.1 GCA_030587525.1 Candidatus Sigynarchaeota archaeon
TAAATAGACCGCTGTCAATACATGCTTATCCAATCCTCTTTTGGAGTGAAACGACCAAGAACCAGATAATTGTATGAAAGATCTTGCTTATAAATCAGCGCGTGCACCGCACTTCGATGCTCCTTCTCACGCATCAATTATCGATCTGACAAGATGGTGTAAAATATCATGAAACTCAAATACACATTTTAATTATCCCCAAGCTGTTCTTGAGCTATCTGCAAGATTACATGCCAAAAAATTGAGTCATAATGACCCGAGAAAGCATGGGATTTTGACTCAAGTGACGACAAATAAGCCAGAAAACATTGGATTTAGAAACCCGATATTCTAGTGAATATTATGAGTCAGAAAACGTGGGATTTAGATGCCCGACCTCTCGGGGCGGAGTGGATATATCCCCGGAGAGAAAAAGAACATAAAATTCGCAAGGTTTTGCTGATCTGTGCCCATCCCGACGATGCCGATTTGCTCACTGGCGGTCTTGCCATGCGGCTCCGCGCGAGGGGGCACAAGATCAAGTTCGTCAGTGCAACGAATGGCAACAAGGGCCATTACAAGATGGACCCAGTATCCCTCGCAAAACGTCGCCACGATGAAGCCCTCAAGGCGGCTGACCACGTCGGCGCCGATTATGAAACGCTAAATATCAACGATGGCGAGGTTTGGGTGAATGATGAACAATTGCGGCGTGTCATGCGCTGCATCCGCGAATATGCACCCGATCTCATCATCACGCATCGCCCAAATGACTATCACCGCGACCACCGCTACGTCGGGCAGCTTGTAATGGACGCGAGCTATATGTTAATCGTACCCCTCATGTATCCCGAGTATAGAACACCGTACAGGGATATGCCAGTCATTGCTTATGCATACGACAACTTTGACAACCCGCCCTTCTCGCCGACCGTCATCCTCGACATAACCGATGTTTACGAGAAAAAGGCGATGGGTTGCATGCAACACGAATCGCAACTACTCGAATGGCTGCCATATACCTATTCCATGGAGAACACGCTGCCGGAGGAATACGATTACAACAAGCGCAGGGAGATCGTGGAAACCTTGATCCAGTATCAGTTCTCGAGCGCCATGTCTAACTTCCGGAAGCTCGTCAAGGCCGGGTACCCGGATAGAAAGGTGAGGCAGATCGAAGTGTACGAGATCTGTCCCTATGGCAAACAACCGAGCCTCAAGGAACTCAAGGAGCTCTTCCCGGGCGCGATCTACCCGAGCAAAGCGGACATTGAAGGTGTCACGTCCGATATTCCCGATCTGAAGGAACAGATCAAGGATCTCAAGAAGGAGATCAAGGAGCTCAAGGTTAAACTTGGCGGAGATAAGGATGTTCCGAAAGAAGCAAAGGAGTCAAAGCCGGCCACGAAAGAGACCAAGGTATCTGCAAAAGCGAAGGAGGGCGACAAGAAATGACCAAGATCAAGCCGGAGATCAAGCACGGGATCCCCGAGATAACGTGGCGCATGTTCGAGAAGGACTATCCAGAAATGCACGTCTTGCACTTGATCGTCGAAAAATGGGCAAAGGAGACCCCGAAGAAGAAAGGTACCGGCT
>JAUQYW010000708.1 GCA_030587525.1 Candidatus Sigynarchaeota archaeon
GAGCTGGTCATAAGACAGACGCTCCGTGAATATCTCGAAAGCGCGTCGCTTGACTTCCTCCTTGTCCAGCTCGACCAATTGCGGCAGCAAGTCCCAAATGTGCAGCGATGCTTTTGGTTCGCGGCCCATCATGACCCGGAGCTCGTCGAGCTCGAATTGCGCGCTACGAAAATGGATCGGAAATTTGTTGTAAAAAGGGGATTTCCTCGCTAGCTTTTGGGCCATGATATTAAAGAGGCGGACGATCGGTTTCGAAATTTCAGAGATCTCCGTGGCCTCTTGCAAGATATCAAGGCCAACGGGATCCCAACCGCCAAGAATCGAATATGTCGGCCACCAGACGAATAACGGGGTCACCACGAGGCCGATGATGACGAAAACCCCGATCGAGATGGTGTTCCCGAGAAATCCAGAGAGCGGGCGGAAAAATGCAGCGAGGATACCTTGCAAAACAAAATAATGCAAGACTCCTGTTATTATCGGCAACGTGATTGTCTGGGTAAACGAGATGTACACCCGCATGATTTTGAAACGGAATATGATCCATCCCACTAGATTTTTGGCCACCAAGCTGCAAATTTCCGCGAGCAAATAGCCTTGCCATTGCATTCCCATACTTATGATGAATATGTACATGAAAAATAGCCGACTTCCCCCTTCGATCAGATAATAATAAAACCGAAAAAAAGGCTTGTTACATCCGGTCGTGCAATCTTCCATAAGTTTCCCAAACGCCCACGTGATCCTGCTTACCGCTACGAAGGGGAAGTATTGAACCGCTAGAGCGTAGGGTCCTGAGAGAACGAGCAAAATGGGCGCGATGGCAAAAATCGTGGAGCCGAACATGGAGGCGAACATGCCGCAATATTTCAATCCGTGACCGATATAATACTCGGTGAGGTCAATCTTGCGGTTGTTGAATGCCTCGCTCACGATCGGCGTAAGCGGTATCTCGATGGATACCAGGACCGCGACGTTTTGTGTAACGGCCAATATTCCATAAACGCTGCCATAATTGGGGAGCCAGGAAATGGCAAGATAGGTGATCACCATTTTCAAGGTCGTGTCGAGGAACGTGGATGCCATGCTCTGCGCACCAAACGCGATGCACTCTCGAAATATGCTGCGATCGAATTCCACCTTGAATGTTTTCGCGAGCGTCCATTCGGGATTGATTCGACGCAATACTTGCTTGAAAACCCGCGAGGACAGCAAGAAGATGATGATGTTGTTCAAGTACAGGCCAAAAATGAACCCGAACGTACTTCCCATGGTCTCGCCGATGAGGGGGCTTAGCGACCCGATGGCCTTGAACAGGTTAATGCAACCATAACCAGTGCCCACGCCTACGAGGATCATAGCGGTGTTGATGTAATTTACCTTGTTGAATTGCTGGTAACCTTGAAGGGCACTCATATAGACGTTCCAGAAGCCGGGATATTGAAGCATGGCGTAGAGCAAGAAATACCACATGGAATAGGCTAGCGGGACGTAACCTTGCACGAATATGAAAACCCATGCGGAAATTGCCGTAACGACGATTATTCCAGAAAAGAGGCGAAACCAGATGAAAAATTGCAAGTAATAAATGGTATACCTGGGTTTCGTGATGCGTTTCTCGGAGAGGAACCGCTGGATCGCGTCGCCGATGCCGACATCGCCAAGCACGAAGAAAAAACCCAGCAGCATGCGAAACATCATGTCCTGGCCCAGGGTCTCCGCCGGAATGAAGGTGGGAAGGATGATGGTGAAATATATTATTGAAAAAAAAGCCGAAGCCACGTAGGGAATGTACTGGTACAAGATAGCACCCAGGGTACGCTGGAAACCTGGTTCTTGCCACAAGAAATTTCGATACGATGTTTCGGCCACTATACACCACGAGCAGTTTCCTTGAGTGCTGCTGGTAAACCGGCCTTGAAATAGAAATTAATTAGAAACGGGACATCCGCTTCTTGAATTTCTTTATTTTCTTGACGGTCTTCCAGAAAAACTTGATTTTTTCTTCCAAGCGTGTCAATCTGGTTTTTAGATCTTCCGTCTTTTTATATAAAATTTCCTCCGAGACGATCTGGAGTTTCGATTGCATTTCCATCAATAAATTGTCGATCTCTCGCACGGATTTGGCATCGAGTTCGGGCACGGACATGCTCTCTTCTTGTTTCTTGCGCGCGCTGAAATATACCCAGACAATGATCGTGATGGATACCGAGAAGATGATGACGCCTTGCAATGCCGCTTGCGGCGGGATCATACCCGGCTGGGTATCATTGACGGCAGGAAGTATCTTGAAGTTCACCTGGCCATAGATGCCTGCCACGCTTGGATGGTTGAAGATGATCAGCGCGTAATAATCACCCGTGTTGTTGAACGGGGGAAAATAATACCCGCTCAAGTTCAACCCGCCGGAGGCGAGGAAGGTCGTGAAGGAACTGTTCACGGTCGGGAAAAACTGCAGTAATATCGTTTCCCGGGATTCGACGTGGATGTACGCCACGATGCCGAAGAGTTCATCCATTGGAACGCCAGGATAGGTCGAATTCAAGTCGGCTTCGATGAACAGCGCCTCACCCATGTGGATCTCGGTCCGGGAAGGCGTGAGGTTCATCTGCAATTCATTCCGTAGGATGTACCGAAACACGTTCGAAGCGAATTGTGAGTTGTTCCCGTTCATAAGGTGGTATGCGTCGAACATGTTCGAATCCCCGATTAGCACGAACGTTCCACCAGTTCCAGGATTTTCATGAATCGCCGCGACGGGATTTTCTTCGCTATCGCGTGCCAGCACCTTGTTCCTGCTCTGGTTGCCGGTTATCGAGAACGTGATGTAGGATGCCATCTCGATGCGGGAAGAACCGAAGCCGGTCGTAATGGCTGAATCCGTGCTGAAATTGGAAATGGAGGCCGCTGCCGAATCGCTCGTGTTGAATGTGAACCCGAATTTCGAGACCAGCTCGCTCAAGCCGGTTATATTACACGAATCTGGCAGGTTGCCGGCGCCGGATAGCAAATCACGGATCGACGTGAAATCGAAGTTGAAATTGATGTTCGCGGACAAGCCGCCGGTTGAAATGCCAAGCGACGAGTTCCCCATATCCGGTTCAGCGAGGACGATGATCTTGCCACCTTGATTGAAGTAATCCATCAACATCGCTATCTCTTGCGGTGCAAATCCCTTTTCAGGATCAGCGATGATGATGGCGTCGTAGAACTGGAATAGGCTTTGATTTTGCATGACCATCTCTGTGTAATTGTTAAAAATAATGTACTCGTCCATATCGTAGTTGGACTGCTTCCCGACCTCGTAAAACTGGTAAAAGGAACCCATAAGCATATCACGCTGGTCGCCGGTCAAGATACCAGTCAAGTCATTATGCTGCGTGTCGAAAAACATCTTGGCGCGGGGGAACGCAATCGAGTAATTGATGACCACGGTATCGACGAATCCTTGATCTGACGTGAAATTGATGACGGATACATAATCGCCTTCCTGGGGGAACCGAAGCAATGTCGCATCGACGAAGAGCGTGATGACTGTGCCCGTTTCCGCGGTGGAAGGAATGGCCCCCAAGCCGCTGGAGCTTGAATCCAGGATCGACGTCAATTCTTGCACGAACTTGATGGATGCATTGCCCTGGGCGGTATAATTGAGGCCCGTGAGCGGCACGGTCGTATAAACCGTGAGATTATACAGCGCGAAATCGCCGATATACTCGGGTTTCATGGACGCGCTGATCGGGTTGCTCGCGCTGATGCCGGCATAGGGACACGGGATCCCGTTCACGTGCATGTACATGCGATCCGGCGCGTACACGAAAATGTCCCTGATCAGCACGTTATCCAAGGGATTCGATTCGGTTCCCGAGCCACCGAACAGGTCACCGATGCTGCCGTTCAACGCTGTTAGTTGATCGATCGTGAAATTTGCCGGGTCAAAGTTAAAGAGGTCGACAATGCGACTCAGGTTATTCCCGACCAATGAACCCGCATTGAACAAGAAGTTCATGAGGGTTTGCTGGTCCGCGGCGAACCAGGCAACCGTGTACATGTCCTCATAGGTCGGGGCCCACGTGGCGTTTCGCTTCGCGAACGCGAGCGGTTTCATATTGCCGAGGTTCCATATTTCGATGTGGTTCTCGGTTGAGTTATCCAGCAACCGCGTCGCGCTGAACGCCGCTTGCGTGTTGTTCACGATCTGGTTTCCCAGGTTGATCACGAGCGCCGTCGTCGTGA
>JAUQYW010000744.1 GCA_030587525.1 Candidatus Sigynarchaeota archaeon
GAATGGGATGCAGAATGATTTTTCCTGCAAGAGATAATACACGACAATCGGGACGCCGAGGCCGAGATCGAGGACGATCAAGGTGATTTTACCAGCCACGGTCGAATATTGTTTCAAGGCATAGATCAGCACCACGACGACCACTCCGAAAAGCCCAGCGCAGGTAGGAAATACCGTGCCCCATCGATTCTGCGTGAAGCTCCAGATCATGGTCGCCACGAAGAATAGATACGCGAGAGATCCGGCCAGCATGAACGCTGCAATTGCATTCACCTGGAATGCGAACCGCGAACCCGAAAAAAGTCGTCTGTCTTGCATAATATACCTAGGGATCTATCGGTTTATTAGCGATGCGATCTGCTCGGACATTAGCATTGCGGTGCAGCTAGAAGCTCCTTAAAAAAAAGTACCAGTTTCAAAAAGGTAGGTTCCCGTTGTAGCATGTACTTATGACAGTTATCCCGATATTGGATTTGCAAGGCGTCTCGTGGATTGCTGGTGGCCGGGCAATCTTGCATGATATATCTTTCTCAGTTTCCCCGGGCGAATTTATTTCGATTATTGGCCCATCCGGGTGCGGAAAAAGCTCGCTGCTCAAGATAATCGTTCGATTAATTGACGCAACAAGTGGCATCATTCATTATCAAGGCAGGGAAATAAACGACATTGACATCATCCAGTTGCGGCGACAGATTGGCTTGATATTGCAAGATAGTCACATGTTCGATGGCACGGTTCGTGATAACTTGACATACGGGTCACGATTGCAAAAGAAAGACCTTGATGAAGCGAAGATGCTTCGATTGCTGTCGGACGTCCATCTCCCCCCCGAAATCCTGGAACAAGATGCAGGGAAGTTATCCGGCGGGGAACGGCAGCGAGTCGCTATCGTTCGTATGCTCATGAACGAGCCGGCCATATTGCTGCTGGACGAGATCACGTCAGCGCTGGACTTGAGCAACGCCCTCATGGTCGAGGGGCTCATCAAGCAGTTGCAAGCATCCACGGGCATCACGATCCTAATGGTCTCCCACGATTTCGAGCAGGCAAAGCGCATAGGTGGGACAGCCATGTTTATGGTAAATGGTACCATCATCGAGACGGGCAAGGCTTCGGATCTGTTCTCACATCCGCAGCACGAATCGACGGCGCGATTTCTCGCCGGGGGGATCGTGTAATATGGCCGTGTCGCTATCCTTTACCAGCCTAGCGTGGGCAATTATCTTCGTCGCGCTCGTCGTGATCTTCTCGCACGTCAAAGATTATCGCATCATCAAGGAAAATGTATCCGCGGTCATCAAGATGATCGTGCAATTATTTACCCTGGGTTTCGTCCTCGTCGGGATCATCTACATCGAGCAAAACATAAACGTTGTCTTGAGCCAATTAATCATATGGGCCATCATCGGCGTCATGCTCTTGAACGCCGTGATCACGACGAGCCAGCGGGGCAAGGGCATCCCGAGAATCCGGCGCATCACGGCCCTCGGCATCGTCGTGGGATCCTTCTCGATCTTAGCGGTCTTGTTGCTAGCCGGCATTGCCGAGTACACCGTGATCGGCTTGATTCCCTTCGTTGGCTCGATCGTCGGCAACACGTTAAACAAGAACTCCCAAGGACTGGAAAGGCTCATCGCGGAATTTCACGCGCGGCTTCCCGAGATGGAAACGATTCTCACGCTCGGAGGCACGATCAAGCAAGCAACCGCGATGGCCGACCGAAAGACCATGCAATCCATCTTCATACCGATGAATGATGCAATGCGAAATGCTGGGTTCTTCTTGCCCGGCGGGGCGGTGGGTCTGATCATCACTGGCGTTCCACCCGTCGAGGCCATGATATTTCAATGCATTATGTTCATGAGCTGGATCGGGGGAACGATAATATCTGCAACGATCATCAACACGTTAGCGATAAGGCAGTTGGTAACCCGGAATCAACAGATTAACTACGACATCATCCGTGCGTTCGCATCT
>JAUQYW010000767.1 GCA_030587525.1 Candidatus Sigynarchaeota archaeon
TAATGATCGGTGAATCCTCGAGGCAGTCACTTTACACCATTGTAATCACGTCTTTATATTGGTAGAATGAAAGATGCATTGGAGCCACAAGAACGGGGCTTGTTCCATCGGAATTATTCGAGAATACTATTGAGAGACCTGGTGAATACACTTGAATAGAGTTATCATCGTTGAAGAGGGCTTGTTAGATGGTATACGGGATAATATCAATAGGTTAGCAGAGGCCTGGAAAAACGAAGGTGCTGATCAAGTTTCTATCATTTCCCACCCGAAAGGCGTTAACCTTGATCCAAGCAATATGCGGGGATTGTTGCAATCGGTCCCGAATCTCGAGGGCGCACTCCTGATTGGGGAGTTACCGGTTGCTAGGATGGCACTCGATCCATTAGAACATGCAGATCACAGTTGGATGGCTAGTGACTACTTTTTCATGGAGCTGGAAGGTGCTTGGACGGTTGATAGCCAGAATTTCGTCTCGTGCCAAGAGTACCTTCCACCAACAATCTTCGTCGGCCGGCTCGTCGTGGGAGAAGACACGGGGTCGTGCCTCATTCCTAACAAGCCTAGCATTCTCGATTTCTACAATCGATATCTCGAGAAGCTCATTGCATTCAGAGTATTTGCCTCTACACGCACGGTTATCGTTGATGGAAAACCGGAACTGGTCATTCCACCCGCATCCCGTAATGGATTTAAAGCTTGTCTCGTTGATAACTGGAGTGGTGACACGCAAATGATCGTGGATTGGATGAGCAGGTTATATCCGAGAGGAAATATCAGCTCATTCTCGAACGTGAATAAGGATCAATACAAAAATATTCTCGAAAGCACGCCGTTTGACTACATGGCATTTCGATGCCACTCGGGTCCCATGTGGCATGACCTGGATGGAGGCACGCTATGGAATGGTTCCGATTACTTGCTTGTCAATGATAATGTCAATTTTTTCGAGTTAACGGCATGCGATACAGGCAGTTTAGTCTGGGAAACGTCATCTGACCCCCTTAATCCAGCTTCTCCCAAAATTCTTAAACTCGTTTCAGATTTGCTAGCATGGAACATCCAGTTCGCGATTAAAGGCGGTCTTATCGTGCTGGCACCGACCATCAGCATGCCCATGAATTTCATAACTGTTTTTTATGATACTCTTGTATTGGGAGGAACTTTTGGTTCTGCATTCAAGTCGTGGGCAGAGTACATGCAATCCTTTGGAGACCCGAGCGCGTGGGCTTTCACGTTGATCTACGGGGATCCATTCATTCGATTCGGGGTACCAAATTATAACTGCGTGATTTACACGAGTCTGATGGGAACACCTTTAGAACCTAAAATATCTGTCTTGCAGCGTTATAGAGATACCATCTTAAAAAAGCGCGCGATGGGGGAGTTACTTGTGAAAACATATTACGTTCTGAGTCCATTTGCATCAAAAATGACCATGCGATTTAGACCCATAAGATCTATAAACCGTGCGGTGCTTTCTGCTATAATCACAGTCTTTCACCATGCCAGACCTCTCTTATTTCCGTCGCAAAAGCCTGGACATTTGAAAACAAGTGACAAGATAGCATTGCCTTCAAAAAATAGATGTGATGCGTGTCGGAAGAAAGCCCAGATCCCGCCGCGATGAGATAATAGGTGCCCCGTCACGACACGACCGTTTCTTCGTCACACCCCTTGAAAATCTTGTCGGCGATGAATTGAAGCCCTTGTTTCTCGAAATAATCCGTGCTGGTACAAGAAGCCGTGCAAGTGCCGGGCAAGGTGGAAGCATCCATTATCGATGAAATGCCGACCCCGGCCAATATCACCTCTCCAGAAAAGGGCGGCGAGTGGGAATACCGCACCATCATCGTACGCGGCCGGCAGTCGTTTAATGACATCGTGTAGGAATATAACGCGGCCGCGACGCTTTCCGCGGTGATGGTGACGGGGTATGAGATGCGATTTACCACGATGTATGCCACGGGCACCACGACTGGCGATATCGGCGATTCATCATCGATCCGCCACGCCGACGCCATGTGCATGACGAAATGCTTGAGCAGCGCCGCGCTCGCGTCGTTGAATGCCCGCACCAAGTCTCGCGGAATGAGATTGTCCCGCAATTCTCGCAAAACTCGCTCGATGCTCGCGATGTCCAGCCCGGTCACGTCGCGTCGTACCTCCATGCAAGATCCGGGACGGGAGGTAAAAAATGCCACGCTTCGACCGGGGAAAAAGGAAAAAATCCCAGCTGGCTAGCGCCAGCCGTCCCGTGACAAGCTTTTTTTTGTTGCCGCCATGCCAATCGTCCGAGCAGACTCCCGGAACTTACATGGTCCGCCACGTGCGGTAACCGCAGGAAAAAATGGGAGGCTGGAGCCAAGCGACTTGTCCCAATGGGCCCACCCGCATAGGAAACTAAGAGTCCGGCTCCGGCACGCTCGTTGTCCGTGTCCCGTTTGGAAAGCACGTCGCTTGCGACAGGCTCCGG
>JAUQYW010000768.1 GCA_030587525.1 Candidatus Sigynarchaeota archaeon
CGGAAGCCACATGAGAAGGAACGTGATGGCAGTCAAAGAATAATTTAAGGAAATCAAAGAATCACGAGAATAATCAAGGATAATTAGCCCTTTCTCGCGAATTAAAATGAAGAATAAGGAAGAGAAGAACCAGTTGAACCAGATGAAAACCATTCCAATGAAATGAAAGACGCGCACACTTTTATCCATCATCCTTCTCAACCTCTATTTCTTCATCATGATGACCACCCGTATCTCGATTGCGCTCCGGTCGTGTTATGGTTGGCTTAGTGATATTGCTGGGAGGTAGTTCGAAATCGTATTATACCTAATTGAACTTGTTTATGACCACATATTTAAGCTTTATGTCTCCAGGAAAGTGATCAATGAGACACTACAAATCATTTTGGGAACATAAAAGAACATTTTGGATGTTTTTTTAATCCCATCATGGTTCGATGACGCGTTGTTGTTCGAGATCCCATCATGGTTCGATGACGCGTTGTTGTTCGAGATCGTGTTGTCGCTGCTGCCGAACAAGGAAATCCCGTACCGATCGTTCGATGACGCGTTGTTGCCCGAGATCGTGTTGTTGTCGCTGCCGCCCAAGGAAATCCCTTCACGGTTCGATGACGCGTTGTTGCCCGAGATCGTGTTGTTGCCGCTGTCGAACAAGGAAATCCCATACTCACAGTTCGATGACGCGTTGTTGCCCGAGATCGTGTTGCTGCCACTGTTGGACAAGCGGATCCCATTATAATTGTTCGATGATGCGTTATTGCCCGAGACGTTCACATTCTGGCACTGCACCAACTCGATACCAGCATGCCAATAATCGCTATTGAAGACCGTGCAGTTCTAGATGGTCAGGTGGGCATCCGTGTTCGATATGCATATCGCGGACCCGCTGCCGCCTGCGTCGATGACGAGATCCTCGATGATGTACGGGTTTCCCTCGATGCCCGCGCCGGTCTTGTCAGGAAATGCCGCGAGCGCGGCGCTCCCGTTAATGTTAATGGTCGCGTGGTTGGCCGATAGCCCGATCCTGGCGCGCGTGCCGCCATGTTCGAGCGAAGGCTCGCGCTGCAAGAAGTTAGACACGGCGAGCAGGACTCCCGAGGTGGCGATGATGCCCAAGCATGCAATGGCGAATGTGCACGCCACGCTGGATTGTCTCCTCATGTCGATCATCACGACGGACGTTTCAAGGTTGATGCGCAGTTCACGCAAGATGTAGCCCCGTCAAGATTCTTCGTCCCGCACCAAGGGCACGTCTTCGTGCCTTCTTTCGGTACATCCGCAGCAACCTGGTTTTCAACAAGAGGCGCCGGTATCACGGTTTCCTCGATATCTATAGGTGAGATCGTCATCTCGAACTTGCGCAAAACTCTAGTAAATACGGATATGGCGATAAAACTCGCGAGCGATGAAACAATCGAAATAATAAAGAGAGGCCAGAATGCAGTAGAAGTTTGAAGTCCATTCCAATAAAGAAATAAGTTTAACGAATAAAAAATCCATATGAAACCCATTGTCAAGAAAAAAAATCCCGTGATGGCATAGCCAGGAATTTTTATCCCTTCCTTAATTCTTTTTCTGAATCCTCGGGCCGTGAGCCCCATTCCGGCAATATAAATGGCCAGCATTGCAATACCCGCTACGATCCCAACTTCCACGAAACTGGGCTTCTCGTGTGTATACCAATGCCTCATAGACGAGTAAACGACTGAATATCCTGTCCAGCCTAAGGAAAACAAGCCAAATGCCAAGAGCAGAGAAAAAGTGTTTTTAAACAGGTCAATTCGAGAAGATTCTTGCCCTTCCGCCGTTCTCGAATATTTTATGGCGACTAAGAGGGCTCCCGCGAAAAATAATGAGGCCAAAGCCATAGAAACCGCGTATATAGAAATTAAAGGTGTGATATCTATACTGCCCATGAGGCTATGATCCCTCGTTTTTCATTGGACGGGCGTGATCTGCATTTCGATGTGCATTTCGATCTGCATTTCGACTGCATTAGTCCGTGCAATGACTTTCTCTTGTTTCTTTCTTAAGGATTTCGTTCGAATCGATTACCAATTCTGAACATTGAATTCAAGGCGCGGCGGGCTCGAATCCGGATTAAACACCGGGTTCGGAATCCATCCCGGGAAGCTGACTTCCCGGGATTATCTTTTTACCAGCGAGCCTTGCATATCACAAGTGCAAGTACAGCTTCCGCTTGTCGAGCGTCGTGGCAATCCCGGCGAGCACCACGAAAACCGAGATCACGAGCAACAAGCCAAGCCACGCGGTGCCCGGCGTGATCGCATCGTAAATCCCCGATCCAACGAGCATCAGAAAAAAGACAAGGCACGACATGTAGAGCAACAAGCCATTCCTTCCAAACGCGGAAAGCAAGGGCAGCTTGAAATGGATCACCCTTTCAAGGCAGAAGAAAAAAATCATGAAGAAATAGCCTGCACCAATTGCGAGCAGCGTCTGGGACATGACCAGGTCGTCATTCTGGAACGGAATGAACCAGCTCACCACGAAGCAACCAAGCCAGGCATACATGCCAACCGGCACGTGGTGTTTCTTGAATGAATCGAATGGCTGCTTGCTATCGAGCCAATCCCAGGCACATGTGCCCATGAGGGCCAGCGCGGCGAAGCTCAAGGCTTCGAACGGGATCGCAAAATAATCAAAGAAGCTCCCATCGCCTAGCCATGTCAAGCCTGCCAATTCCGCGGGTGAAGGATTCGCGTGAAATGCTGCCAGCGGGGGAAGTAAATAGAGCAAGCCATGAATGCATAGCAAGGTGACCGCGCACCACGCCCGCTTGGTAGGCGATTTCACGAGGAAAAGCCCGATATTCCCCGCGATCGTGCCGATCCCCAGCCGCGTGAAAAAACCTTGCTGGCCGAGAAGGATTCTCCGGTAGGAGAGGGGAATCTGCCCCGTGAGGACATCGAAAAGCAATTGGAGCATCACGAACGCGCCATACCTGAGCAGCATCCGCATGATGACCCTTTTAGTTCCCAGCTCGGTCAAGTGCCCACGAAACGATATCGCGATGCAAACCCCCGAGACGAGCATGAACAAGCTCGAACCAAGGTCGATCCACGTGTAGAACTGGTTCTCGAGCAGCATCCAATTCCACTGCATCTTGCCGAAATCGAAAAACAAGAAACCATGCGTGAATAAACTTGGCACGAGCATCCGTTCTGCCAGTGGTTGCACGATTATCGACAGAATCAAGAACGCGATATAGAAGCCACGTAATTGGTCGATAAAATCGTACCGGTTATGACGGTTATCGGAGGTCATATAGTCTTACCTCGTAAGTGGGTATTGTAAAACCATCGCATTATTCATTCCAATGCACTCGAATCTCATCAGAAACTTATTATCATGCTGAAAGAATACAAAGAGGAAAAAATCCCAGCTGGCTAGCGCCAGCCGTCCCGTGACAAGCTTTTTTTTGTTGCCGCCATGCCAATCGTCCGAGCAGACTCCCGGAACTTACATGGTCCGCCACGTGCGGTAACCGCAGGAAAAAATGGGAGGCTGGAGCCAAGCGACTTGTCCCAATGGGCCCACCCGCATAGGAAACTAAGAGTCCGGCTCCGGCACGCTCGTTGTCCGTGTCCCGTTTGGAAAGCACGTCGCTTGCGACAGGCTCCGG
>JAUQYW010000769.1 GCA_030587525.1 Candidatus Sigynarchaeota archaeon
GCGCTGGGGTTCTACCCTCCATTCCCCCATCAGCATGGAAGTGCCCCTTACTGATTAACGGCTGGTGGAAGGAAAAGATATAATACATCAGACGAACTTGTTTATGACTAGACGCAAATGGGCCACTGCGACATCAAGGAACATGCGTCTCACTGATAACGATGTCATGAATTCCGGTTCGTAACAACACGAGGCGGGCGATGAGCATTTACACGGCATGGAATTATTTCAAGGTTTACGTGGTTCTTGTCAGCATTGCAGCGTGCGTCGCGATCGTGGCATTTGCCCAGGTCCAAGGCCACCGGAGAAGGAATCGCGCGTATTCCTATTTTTCCTTCACCCAGATTTTTTTCCTTGCGACCACCATCCTGGATTTCGTCTACTTGAGCATCGTGCCCGATGATTTCGGGACGGCCCTTCAAGTGAAAATAGTCGACGACATTCTCGTCGTCCTGGGATATTATGCCCTTATCATCTATTTTCTTTGGCTCCAGTATGAAAGGCTTGACCCGCGACTGTTAATCCCGTACACGTTTCTCGCGGGAATCGTGATCGCGATAATATTTTTCCCGGACATGCATCCATTCATAGTATTCATGGAAAACGGGGAGATCATTGGCATAGGAATAGGCAAGCAAGGAATCCTCAGCACGGTGAATAATGTGTTCGTTTTCGTGAACTCGATCTTGATCATCTGGTATTTCACGCGGCTGTATATAAAAGCGCCGAGAAACGCGAAGGGTCCGATGCGAATGCTCGCGACGTGGATCTGGATTCTTGGCATAGCTAGCCAGGTCATCTATGCATGGGCATATGCGATTCCCCGAAATCTCGTGGCCGTGGTCTTGTTCTCGCTCCAGACTTCGCTGGGAATCATGCAAAACGTGATATTCATCATATTCATGGTCAAGCATCCCGCGAATCTCTTTTACCTCCATTTCCGCGTCGACCGGTTGATGGTACTGAGCAACGAGTCTGGCATCTGCTTGTTCGAGAGGCGGTTCACGGATTACGACGTGAATGACGAACTCCTCGGGGGCTTGTTCCAAGCGATCCAGCAAATGGCCATCGAGGTACTTGAAAAGGGAAAGATGCATTCCATTCAAATGGAGAACGGGGTCCTCACCTTCAAGAAGGGCGCCTGGTGCACGACCGTCCTCATCTCAGCTCGGCAAGCCTTTTCATTGCACAGGTGTATCGAGCAATTTTTGGATGCATTCGAGGCGAAATACAAGCCCGTTCTCGAGCACTTCTCGGGGAACACGAACCTCTTCGATGGGGCGATGGAGCTGGTGTACATGTATTTCTTACAAGTTCCTTTGCACGCGAGGCAACCTGCTGGCGAGAAAAACTGCGATGTCCCTCTGCCGTGACTCGCGTATCATCAACTGTATATTTAAACATAACCAGGGCGTTTTATGCGAGGGTACTAACCCCAAATCAAGCACAGAAATTGAAAACTTGTATCACGAAAAACCAATAATTTGTCCATTTTGTGCTTTGAGTGGTGTTTCGTCATGCTGTGCCATGATCTGTTTAATCCTCTTCATCAATGGTGCTACTTAGATTTTGCCTGAGCTCGAGTTTTATTGCCAATAGAATCACGAG
>JAUQYW010000780.1 GCA_030587525.1 Candidatus Sigynarchaeota archaeon
AAAATAATAATACCACGTGCAGAAGCAGAAGGGCGTGCTGTCCCAGAACAAGGGCACCATGAACGCCGCGGTCAAGTCCGCATATTCATCGAGGCAGCGTGGATAATTGTTCCGGTCCTGGATGTAAAGGAGTTCTGAAGAGACATCCCCGCCGGGAGGGAGATTCTTTCGCTCGCATCGTGAAATCGCCGATATCTCACTCACGCGTGGTGGTTTTCGCGTCGCGCGCACCGCTATCTCGCCGTGCTGGGATGAAGCACTCACGAACCCGACCGTGACCGATCGTTTGCCGCTGGCATCTGTGATGACCGTGACCCCGTTCGATAGCTGGTAGCCGCGGGGCCGCGTCCACCAGTTTTTTGCGCTCATATACTTGTAGTGGTGCGGCCATTGCGCGAGCTGGGTCGTCGCTTGGAATTGTCGCTCCTTCAAGTTGAAAACCCGGGCTAGCGACCAGGACTGGTATCCATTGTAGTAGATCAACAAGTCGTTGAATTTACCGTCGAAGGCCGTAGATGCAAGTGCCGTTCCAGAAGCTAGCACGCCGTGCCCGTCGATGATGAACGGCATGAGCTCTTTCATGCGAAAGGAATAGGTGTTCTTGTTGATGATGCTGCACCGGATGACCACGCGGGACTTGCCTGGAGCCAAATCAAAAGCGATGCTCGCGGCGAGCTTCGCCTTCGGTGCTTCGAGATGGAACCATGCTGATTTCCCTCCTTGGTTGCCCGGGACGAGTGGCTCCTTGAGCTCGTGACGCATACACGTGAAATCATTGTTCAACAGCATCATCTCCTTGATCTTCTTGTCGCTCGATTCATCGTTCAATAAAAAACCGAAACCCGCGTTCTCGAAGATACTTTCATTCGTTTCCATGTTCTGGATGGAATAACGACACGTGTCGAGCTTGAATTCGATCGAGGTCACGCCGTTCGAAAAACGGATGGATCTATCTCCAGCGTCAATACCCGGCGTGGTTGCAATGCTCATGCTTGGGGCCTCGCGTCTTTATCTCTGAAAATGAAAAAAGGAAAAATACACCTATTTTAAGAGCATGTCGTCGTCAAATACCTTTTCCTCGTTAGCATCTTCCAGCGCATCTTTTTCAATGTCCCGTTCATCTTTCTTTGCTTTGCGCTCGCCGAGCTCCTTGTAAAACTCGTGCTGGATGATCAAGTTCATGATCTCGCTCGTGCCCGTCCAGATCATGGACAACCGAGCGTCGCGCAGGATCTTCTCGATCGGATATACTTGCGTATAGCCTATACCACCGGTGACTTGCATGGCCATGTTGACGATGTCCCACGCCTTTTCCGTCGAGAATCGCTTGGCTTCCGATACGAGGCGCCGGCAAATGGAACCTGGCTGGCCGGTGTCGATGGCCCGCGCGGCCATGTAGACGATCGCTCGGGCCGCGTCGAGCAGCATAATGCTGTCTGCGATCTTGAAGGACACGGCCTGGAACTCGTTGATGTGCTGGCCAAATTGCTTTCGTTTCGTGGAATATTCCGCCGCCACGTCCAGCGCGGCCCTCGCGCCGCCCAGGATCCCGGCTGCACTGGTCATGCGCTCGGGAATCATCATCTGGTAGAAGATCTTCCCGCCATCGCCTACTTTCCCGATGACGTTTTCTTTCGGCACCCGTACCTTGTTCAGCATCAAGCGACCAGCCCCGCCCCCGCGGGTACCGAGGAGCTTGTAAAGATACTTGGTTTCCACACCCTTGTCCTTGTCCACGATGAAGAGGGTGATCGCGTCCTTCGACGGCGTTGATGTATCGCCGGTCCTCGCGTACAAGATGAAATAATCCGCACCTTCAGCACCTACGACAAAGCGCTTCTGGCCCGTGAGCAAGAAGTCGGTCCCGTCCTTCACCGCCTTCGTGGTCGCCCCGAAGAAATCGGATCCGCCGCGGGGTTCCGTGAGAGCTTCGGCGGTGAATTTCTTGCCCTCGAGCGTCGGCTTGAGGAACCGCGTTTTTTGATCGTCATTCCCAAAAACGTTGAGGGCTTCCCCGCAAATGCTCGGCAACGAATACAAGCACCCCAGGGACATACCGAGAGGGCCGATTTCCTCGAGCGCGGCGACCTCGGCCGTCCAGCCCAAGCCTTGCCCGCCCCACTTCGGGGGAAATCGCAATCCTATCAAGTTTTCCTTGGCCAGGTTCACGACGTATTCCCGCGGGTATTGGATCTCATCACGGTCCATCTTCTTGAGCAAGTCAGCAGGAACGCGTTCTTTAACGAATTTTTTGACCTTGTTTCGAATTTCAATGTCTTTTGGAGATAGAAGGAAGTCATACATGGCAGCGCGCCTCTATTTCATGGAATCTTTTTTTGGTTCTTCCACAAAGAAGAAGCTAATTGTTGATGAACCTCTAGCCGATAGGGTATAAGAACATTCCAAAAGTTGGCTACGGCGAGACCAACATCATCCTAAAGAAGCTGGTCGAATTGAACATCGTCACGCTCATCAAGGACAAGAAGGACGAGGGCTGGGTGCTGCTTCTCAGCGATCCGCACGCGTTTATGCTGTTCCCCGAGTACTTGCTGGAGAACATCCGCCAACGCCTCGATCCGCAAGCTGTTGACCCGATCCTCAAGCAGGTCGCCCTCCAGCACCTGAATTACCTCGAAGGCACGTATTACGAGAAGCATGAGTTCTAAAATCTCTATTTTTTCCTCATTTTCTCGAATCTATTTGCACGTCCAGCCATTATCCTCAATTATGAAAAATCGGTCAGATCAAGTTCAAGTTTAAGGGTTCACGGTTATCTCTGGTATGGCACGACATCTGTGGCGCGAGGATATCGAGCAGCGCGCGGCCATATGCGCGGAGAAGGACGCGAACCCCGGCACCACGCTCAAGGAATTGCACGTCAAATTCGATGTGAGCACGAACATCGCCTCGGCAGCCCTGGAAAAAACCGTGGATGAATGGAATGCCTTGGCCAAGGTAACCCCGCTGCGAGCGATGGTTTCAGAGCCGCCCGTGGCCGTGCAAGAGACCCCGCGAGTGCAAGAGAAGGTGATCGCTCCCCCGCCCGCCGCGGTGATTGCGGCACCTGAAAATGCCTCACGAGAAGCGGCGGGGGAGTGGGAATACCGTGCGGTCATCGTGCGCGGCCGCCAGTCGTTCAACGACATCGTGTACGAGCAGCAAGGGCGGGACCAGGGCGACTGGAAACCCTTGGCTGCCAAGTCGTTCCAAGACGTGCTGAACGCGCTCGGCAGAGACCGCTGGGAGCTGGCGGGGATGGCGGTGCTCAGCCACGGCGCCGCTGGGTTCACGGGCATGAACGAGCTCGCCTTCAAGCGGCCACGAATTGAAGGCAAGTCGTTGTAATTGGCCATGATGAGCCTGCGGGCGAGGGTGATGTTGTCGCTATCAAGATGCCGCAAGGCTATCTTTTTCCATTGACTCGTGCTCGACCCTCCTTTTGGCCTATATTTAATGGAAAATGCAAATGGATGTCTTCCGCGAAAGTGAAACGGGCGGGACCGCGCCGGGGCGCGGGAGCCCGCCAAAAAAATGGGGTTCCGGGGCCGCGAGCACCCGGAACCCGTGGGCACCATAGGTGATGACATATGAAATAAAAAAATCCCCTCCCGTTCGTGGATATGCTGGATTGGCCCTGGAGAAGACCGTCGACGAGTAGAACGCCTTGGTCAAGGTAACCCCACAGCGGTTGCTGATTTTCAAACCGCTCGCGCCTATGCAAATTGCTCCGGATGTCTATACGACATCTGGGTTGATTATTCTCGATTCAAGTTCCTTCTTGACGGCGGCGGCGCGCGCGGAAAAGAACCGGTCGTAATCGTTGTCCGTGATCCCGAAACGGCTCATATCATTTATCAAATGCGATTTCATAGTCTCCGCTAAATGGTTGTTACTCTGGCTGAATTCATTCATATACTCAGACGGTAGCTTGGTTCTGATCATCCGTTTGTTGAGGAAGTCATCGACCAACGTGATGTTCAACACGTGGTTCGCAGCCTTATCGTCGTATCCCCGATCCCTTAACACCTTCTTCGGGAAGAAATGGTGGTAGTTCTTACTATTCGAACGTTGCAGCCAGTCCCCGCGAATGTTGACGAGGGTATCGTTCCGGAAAGACCTTGGCTGGAATGATGCGTAGAGGCAGAGGATCGCCTTTACGAAGCTCCTCCCTGTCTGGAAGTATCCTTGCTTCTTCAAGTTATCCTCGGAGATATCCACACGCCATTCATAAACTGGGCGATGCCCGGCCAAGATGTCGTCGATCTTTTTAACGTCTTTGTTGATCTTGCTCTCGGTCGAAGACGTGTACCGCTCGCTCAACGCCACGCGCCAGAAGAAGTCCGCTAAGTTTCGCTGTTGGTCTCCGGCGGGCGGATTCGGGTGCTCGTGGAAGAAATATGCAAACGGCACCAAGAGCGCATCGTATGGAAGGAGACGATCGACCGGTATCCTAAACTCCCCTTTGAAGTAATCGATAGCTCGTTTTACAGCATCCACAACGTCGTCCCATGCGTCTATGAACCTCTGCTTGTCCATCGTTAGGATGTTCTTCCGAGTGCAGTCTTGATCCAGCACGACGGCGACCGCTTGGAGGATCGTCGACTCGGAGAGGTTGTCGTAGCCCGTGCGATCGAGATCTTCCATCAACTGGTCGTATTTCTCCGCGAGGTCGAAGCATTGTTCTTGATCGAACGTCTTCGCTACCATGATCTGGAACAAATTGAGGATCGTTCCACCGGTGTTTATCCGGGTGAAGATGTCGGTTGCAACATCGATCGAAGCATTTTTCACATTGATGATGGAGAAATGGTATCCTTTGATACGCTCCTTGTATGTGTCTATTTTAGCATGGTACACTTCAGGATAGGTCGCGAGCGTGCGGAGATCAGCGTTCAGCAAGTCGTTGATCTTGATGAACGACCAATCATCTTCTTGAGGCGCATCAGAATTTATGATCTGCTCGTCCTCGTCAGCCTTCAGGTTGATATAAAGGTTTGAGTAATCTGAAATCTTGTAATCGCGCTCTATCTTCAATCCCTTGTAACACGCGTAGAGCGTGGTCAGTCGCTGCTGACCGTCGAGGACGTAGCTTATCACCGCATCTGGTCGCGGATCTGGCAGATTAGCATCGCCAATATTCCGTATCGCCCGTAACCGGTCGTGCGTGCTCCATAAGATGAATGTTCCGATTGGATATCCCTTTAAAATACTATCCATCAGTCGTGCTGACTTGTCTATATCCCAGACGAAATCCCTTTGGAACTGTGGGATCTTGAGGTTACCCCTTTCGATGTCGTCCACGAGGACTTGAAAAGGGAGTGCTTGGGTTTCTGGTAAATTGATCATTTTTCACGCCTCAATAAATCAAAAATTAAAATTCACCCTCTTTATTTTTTAATATAATCCGATTCTCTTGATCGATTTTCCAATCCTTGTCTGAATCGATTTTTTTCCTAAAATCCTTAACTAAAGTCGAGATTGATGCAGAACCAACACTTCCTGAGCCCCAAGTTATTGCTCCAATCGGGCTGCCTTTTCTTAGATTGAATATTTTATCCGCGTTTTGATATATATTGAAAACTCCTATCTTTCCCGCTGGATCCTTTCCAATAATTGATGCTGCACTATCCGCGGCTAAAATTATTCCATCATTTACCTTGATTGATATTGCTATTGTCAAAATCATGTCCTCTTTGGTTGATTTCGTAATTTGTAGTCTTGAAAAGTACAGTATTTGAGAATTGATTTTCAGATATATAAAGACATGTTTACAAGAATGTGCGTATGGAAACGGAATATGGATTCACTTAGTTCGCATTCGCATCAAGAGCACAAGGAATGCCCAGCATGCCCAGAATGCCTGCTCGGTATGCTGGCCGGCGGGCTGGCGCGGATATTTTTCGCGCCACCATTGACCGAAGGCTGGAACGTCGTGGCGTGCGCGGCCGCGGTACTCGAGCCGGGCTCTTTAAAGTCGTATTCGAGCCAAAAAGCGTGTTATTAGCGAACGATCTGTACACCACTTCGAAGTTCCTGCTGCCTAAGTTTCCGGGTGTTTCTTTCTATCGAAGTAATTAAGAAATGGGAAATAAATCTACAAAAGGAATCGGGAACTGGAGAGCTCATACCTTCTCGAAAGTGTATGTCCTTGTTGCATCTTAGTAGTGAAGATTGTCTGTTAAATCTGAAAGCATTATAAAGTTCTATAAAATAATTAATATTGATGCAGCCCTCCAGCTCCTCATTAAAATCGTATCCGTGGAACCGCACGTATAAATCGAATCAGCAAGCCTTGGCTTCCGAATTCCTTATCCCAGCGCTGGAACGGTCGATTCTCTACTTACGAGTAGCCGGATATTTTTCTTCATCCGTGCTTACCATCGCGGCGGCAGGCATTGCTAAATTGATCCACAACGGCGGTGAAATGCGTATGATCGTTGGTGCTGATCTGTCGTCCGATGACGCTGATGCGATGAATCGGGGGGCAATGAGCATTAATGATTATGTTCAAAAATCATATCAGCTCGAATTCGAGAAACTGGACGATCTGCAGCAGTTCATCGCCGAGGAACGGCATAAGGCATTGTACTGGTTAATCGCCAAGGGTCGCTTGAAAATAAAGATCGCCGTGCTCGTTGACGACGACGGGCGGGTGAAGCGATCGACAAACGAGGGAATTTTCCATGAGAAATGGGGAATGTTCTACGACCGGGAGGGCAATTCTATAGGATTCATCGGATCGGATAACGAGTCGGGACAAGCCTGGATCGAGAATCAGGAACGATTCAAGTTATTTCGTAGCTGGATGCCCGAAGCCGAATACTTTTCCGACGAGGTTGAGGATTTCGAGTTATACTGGACAAATACGGAGCCCGGTATCGAAATTTATGAAATTACCGATGCCGTGGAACAAAAATTGATTCGATACAGGGCATCTGAACCTCCGACGGAGGATCCGTGGGAAAACAAGGAAAAGATTCAGAGCTTGCGAGAAAAACAAGGCTTGAATACCCAATCGACTGGTAAAATGCTCGGGGTGCACGGTGGCTTCCAATTTCTCGAGCCCGAACAGTTCAAAGCATACGTGACAGGGCAATACATTCAACATTGTTATGGATTGGCTCACGGTTGGACGTCTTTGCTGGAAACGGTGCCGTTCAAGCCCTTGGAGCATCAAATCTATATTGCCCATGAAATCTACAATCATTTTCCGCGCGGGTATATGCTGTGCGACGAGGTCGGCCTGGGTAAAACCATCGAGGCTGGCCTTGCGATCAAATGGCTCGTGATGGCTGGGCTGGTTAAACGAGTGCTCGTCATCGCACCGCGGAACGTCATCACACAATGGCAAGAGGAATTGCGTGAAAAATTCAACCTGGAATTCCTGGTCTATGATCCTCCCGCATTGATATCTTATTGGAAGGAGATTTACGAGCCGAGATCAGTCAACGCATACGATGCGCATAATTTCATCCTGGTCTCGTCTGGTTTGCTCAAGCTCGATGCACGAATTAACGAAGTCCTGGCTGCAAGTGACTGGGATATGCTCGTCATCGACGAGGCGCATCACTTGCGACGTAAGCCATCGAAGACCAAATCCACCGTGGGCGCCACGGGCAAGTTGCTCGAGTTGGCACAGAAGCTCAAATTGAAGGCCAAATGCTTCCTTATGCTCACGGCAACGCCGATCCAGCTTCGCATCGAGGAATTGTTCGATTTGCTCCAGTTGCTCGGCCTTGGCGGGAAATGGGGGTTGCGCGACCGTTTCAAGAATTATTACGATATACTTGCCATCGCTCCCAAAGCAAGAACCAAGGACCAGTGGACATTCCTCATCGATATGGCACTGGATTTCTTAAAGCATGGCAGGACAAATCCGGCAATGTACGAAAGCGAATTGCAAACATTCGATGAACGCCCCAAGTTTTTCCGAGAACTGCTAGAAATCTTCGTTAAAGGCTACGACTTCTTGCCTTATTTAGAAGAGTATCATTCTGATCCTGCATTCCTCGAATCAATCAGCAAGGAGTTGGAACTCTTGACCCCCTTACGCTGGTTCATGTTCAGGAACACGCGTCAACAATTATCACGATATGGTATCAACGTGGCTAAGAGAGATCCTGTGGATGTTTCCATTACGATGACCACGCAAGAGAAAGCACTCTATCACCAGGTTGAGCAATACATCGTTGAAATCTACAACAATGCTGAAGAAGAGCAAAAACAAGCACAAGGTTTCACCCTCGCAGTCTATCGCCGCCGCCTCACGAGCTCATTCATGGCCATCAAGAAAACACTTGAGCGGCGCAAGGAGAAAATATTGGAACAACAACAACAAGAAAAGAATGGCGAGGAAGTAGAATTACTTAGCGAAGATGACGAGGAAGATTCGGCGGATGATGAGG
>JAUQYW010000782.1 GCA_030587525.1 Candidatus Sigynarchaeota archaeon
GATGCAAGTGGAAAAATCGTGATGCCTGGCGGTGTCGACATCCACAGCCACATCGCGGGCCCCAAGGTGAATGTTGGCCGGTTGTTCCGCCCCGAGGACCACGTGAAAGACCCCGTCGCCCGCACGAGCGCCACTCGTTCCGGAACGGGTTATTCAGTCCCGTCCACGTTTGTGACAGGTTATCGGTATGCCCAGATGGGTTACACGACCGTCGTCGAGCCTGCAATGCCGCCGATCATGGCACGCCACACCCACGAGGAGTTTCACGACATCCCGATCATCGACAAAGCTTGCTTCCCGCTGTTCGATAACAATTGGTTCGTTATGGAGCTGATCAAGAACAATGACCTCGATAGTCTGGCAGCGTATGTCTCCTGGCTCTTGAAGACCACGAAGGGATACGCGGTCAAGATCGTGAATCCAGGCGGTGCGGAGATGTGGGCCTGGGGCAAGGCAGAATTCGGCCACCTCGATGACAAGGTGCTTCACTTCGACGTGAGCCCGCGGGATATCATCACGAGCTTGTGCAAGGTGAATGAGAAACTCGGCCTGCCGCACACGATTCATGTCCACGGCAACAACCTTGGTCACCCCGGGAACTACGAGATCATGAAGGAAACGTTCGAGTGTGTCAAAGGCATCGAGCCAGCGAACGGGCGCAAGCCAGTCATGCACGTCACGCACTGCCAGTTCAATTCCTACATGGGTAAGGATATGAAGACATGGAGCGACTTCTCGTCCGGGGCCGAGCCGATCGCGGAATACTTGAACACGAATGACCACGTCACGATCGACGTTGGCCAGGTCGTGCTCGGCGAGAATACGACGACCATGACCGCCGACAGCCCGTGGGAACACGCGCTCTATTTGCTCGGAGGAACCATGGCATGGGGTGTGAAGCCCGGCGTTAAGTGGGTCAATGGCCACGCGGAAACCGAAGCCGGCACCGGCATCGTCCCGTACTTCTTCGACCCGAAGAGCAGCGTTAATGCCGTCCAGTGGGCCATCGGGATGGAGCTATTCCTCATGATCAAGGATCCCTTCAAGGTTTTTCTCACGACGGATAGCCCGAATGGCGGCCCCTTCACCAGGTATCCCGAAGTCATCGCGCTGCTCATGGACAATAAATACAGGGCGAGCAAGATGGCGGGCTATGCGCCCGCTGCAGGCGATCGGACGAAGCTCAAGGAGATCGCCAGGGAATACACGCTCGACGAGATCGCCGTCGTCACCCGAGCGGGCACGGCCAAGTCGCTCGGCATGAAGGACAAGGGGCACCTCGGGCTCGGCGCTGAGGGCTCGGTCGCCATCTACGACCTCAAGAAGGAGGGCAACGAGGGCAAGGATATAATCAAAGCGTTCGGGAATGCATTTTGCACCATCAAGGAAGGCCAGGTCGTCGTGAAGAATGGCAAGGTCGAGACATCAGTGCAAGGCTCGACGATCTGGACGGATGTAGAGACTCCACTTGAAAAGTACAAGGACTTGGTCGAAAAGGTCAGGAAGGAATGGATCGGCAGGTACACGGTGAGTTATAACAATTATCCCGTCTTCGACTCGTACGTCCCGAAGCAGAAAGTCGTTGTAATTGCTTGAAATCGCTCTTTATTTTTATTTTCATTGCTCATTTGTCTTGTCTTTTCATTTTTATGATACATTTAGGCTTCATTGATAAATGGATTTTCCCATCCCGATACCATGATGATTTCCACGCTCGAAGAAGCCGCGTTGGAGGGCGCATCGACATGTTTCAAGCGAAACCGAGTTCCAAATTCTGGAATAATGCTTATATAGTATAGCCGTATTATTCTCTCAATAAAATGTACGGGATGCAGCATGGAAAGTAAAGTTATTCGAGAAACGACCAAAAACCCGGGTATCCGTGAAACCGCCCACAAGCCCGGACGAATCACGACCATCGATACGATGAAAGGATTCTCCATGATCATGATCTTTTATTGTCACTTCTCGTTCATCTGGAGAACTGGCGATTGGGTCTCGTTTATGAGGATACAATGGCTTCTGCTGGATTTCTTCGGGCCGGTGATGTTTATATCTATGTCGGTTCTCGGGACCATGTCCAGCAACTTGAATAGGGAGCCAGGGGAAAAGAAAGAAGCCTGGTCGCGGCGCAGCTTGCTGAAAATTTCCTTCCTCTTCATCATCGGGGAAATGATCAACGCCTATACCCTCGGTTCTATCGGCATCTACCACGTGTTCGCGTGGAACATTGTGACCGCGATCGCCGTGTTCTCGCTCTTGATGCCCGCGATCCTGCAACTTAAACCCGCAATTCGGATGGGGTTAATCGCGGTCATTGCGATCTTATATTTTCCCCTCTTGCAATTGACTCAATCGAGCATCAATGCTGCTGGCTTGGATGGCGATTCGGTGACGCCGGATGTCTTGCACGATCTCCCCACCATGTTCTATTATCTTTTTTTCCACCAGGGGATGGTAGCGCCGGTATTTCCGTGGTTGATCGTTCCCTTGGCCTCGTCGATAGTGTTCGAACCATTCTTTACTAAATTCAAGAATGCATCTCCCGGAGCCATCCGGTTTGAATTGAAGAAGATATGCTATGCCGGCATAGTGTTCATTGCCGCTTCGATCGTGTCGGGCATGCAACTCTCGCCAGGCTTCGGCAGCACCATTATGCGCGAGTTGAACACGCCCAGTTCGTTTTACACGTGGCCATATCCGCAAGGTGTTCCGATGTTCCTCATCCGGCACACGCCCCAGTACTTATTCTATAACCTCGGGATCGTGTGCGTCTTGTTTGCGGTCCTTGCGAATTGGCAACTCGTGAACCATCGAAAGATATCCGGGGAAGACAAGATCAATAACCTCGGCACGTTGTCGCTCACAGCGTTCGTGTTCAGCCACGTGTCATGGATCGTTCCATGGATAAAATTGGACGTGATATTGTTCTTCGTGGTCTTCGTGCCCTTGATCATCGCCATCGTGTACTTTTTTTGGTTGTGGACAAGGAAATGGAAAATAAAGTTGACGTTGGAATGGTTCATGGGAGTTTACGTGAAGGTATTATCGAGGTGGCTCGAAAACCGGGAAATCACCAAGAAAGGTGAACGTTCCGGCGATGCCTAGGTCATAAAAGTCAAGCATCGAGCTTGCCTGGACAGAATACCATGCAAGGGAGGGGGGCAATCATTCTCTTTTTTGAAAGAGAAGGCTATTAAAATTTAGAATCTTATTTTCTTCTAAAGGACCTAGGGTATGATCAAGGAAAACCAAGAGGCACGTCAAGATCATGTCCATAAAACGAGAAACAATAAAGAAAATTGACCACAAGCTGGTCGAGGAAGTTGTCGAAGACGAGTTATTAGAACGCTTCAAATCTTGCTATCAATGTGGCACGTGCAGCGGCGGTTGTCCCTCTGGACGAAGGACGGCGATGCGAACCCGTGAGCTCATCCGGCAAGGCCTTGCCGGGCTCACGGACGAGTTGCTTTCATCGGACCTTCTCTGGCTGTGCTCGACTTGCTACACGTGTGCTGAACGATGCCCCCGCGATGTTCCAAGCACCGATATCATCCTCAAGCTGCGCAATATTGCCGCGCACAGGGGCTTGATGCGTGGGCCGCACGTGGCGGTGTGTAAGAACCTGTTCAACACGGGACACGGGGTTCCCATCGGTGGTGAACCGTGGCTCACGTTCCGCAAAACGCTCAAGCTATCCCCCCTTCCACCGACGGTTCATTCCTTCCCCGAAGCACTCAAGGAAGTCCAGACCATCGTTAAGGAAACTGGATTTGAGCAGTTGATCACGCAAGGTGAGGCCGTGCAAAAGGAAATGATCAAGAAGGAGCAGGAGATGACCCCGCAAAAGATCAAGGCACTCGAGGACCAGCTGCAGAAGCTCAAAGCAGATGCTGAAAAAGCTAAGAAAGCACAAGAGGCGCCGAAAAAATGACCGTTGCATCCAACATCAATCGCGATTATGACCTGTTTCTCGGCTGCGTCGGTCCGAACCGGTTCCCGCAGATCGAGGCGGCCACGATGCGCGTGTTCGAGAAGCTGGACATCAAGCTCCACGATATGAATGGAGCCTCGTGTTGCCCCGCTCCAGGCGTCTTCCGCTCGTTTGATATCCCGACTTGGCTCGCGTTGGCAGCACGCAACATCACGATCGCCGAGCTAGACAAGAGAGACGTTGCCGTCATGTGTAATGGTTGTTTCGGCACGCTGCTCGAAGCCAACCACATCATGAGGACAGAACCGGACAAGCGAGATGCCACGAACGAGGTCCTGGCGAAGGTAAAACGCGAATTCCAGGGCACGGTCAAGATCCGTCACATCATCGATATCTTGTACAACGACGTGGGCGTCCAGGCTCTCGCGGATCGAGTCGTCAACCCGCTGCGCGGCATCAAGGCTGCCGTGCACTATGGCTGCCACTTGTTAAAACCAACCGCGACTCGGCCATGGGGAAAGAACGAGCGCCCGCGGTTCCTCGACGAGCTCGTCGAGGCAACGGGTGCCGACAGCGTGGATTACCGCGACAAATACATGTGCTGCGGTGCAGGGGGTGGAGTCCGTTCTGTCGTGAAGGACATCTCGCTTGATTTCACGAGGGAAAAACTCCAGAATATGAAGGAAGCGGGCGTTGATTGCGTCATCGATGCATGCCCCTTCTGCCACTTGCAGTTCGATCTTGGCCAGACCGAGATCAAGCAAATCTTTGGCATCGAGTTTAACATCCCGGTCATCTATTACACGCAGCTGCTCGCGCTGTCGTGGGGCATAAGTCCTTACGACATCGGGCTACTTCCGACCGCCGATAAACCAGCGGGAACGCCGCCCTACATTTCGACCAAGCCATTCATGGACAAAGTCTTGGCGAACATGAAATGATCACGAGGCTGACATGAAATGGAAAATGAAAAAGAGAAGACAGGTCCCGTCCAAGGCGCCGGCGCGCCGGGCGAGGAACCGAAGATAGGCGTGTATCTCTGCCATTGCGGGGTCAACATCGCGGGCGTGATCAGCATGGACAAGCTCGATGCATACGCCAAGACCCTTCCCAACGTGGTGAAGGTGGTGCAGTACAAGTTCATGTGCAGTGATCTCGGGCAGAACCTCATCAAGGATGATATCAAGAACGGCGTGGTCAACCGGGTCATCGTTGCCGCGTGCTCGCCACGTATGCACGAGCCCACGTTCCGGAAAACATTGCGATCAGCAGGCATGAACCAGTTCTTGTTCGAGCAAGCAAACATCCGCGAGCACAACACGTGGGTGCATATGCGGCAGCCGGAAAAGGCACTGGAAGTCGCCAAGGACCACGTGCGGATTGCCGTGGCGAAGGCCTCGAACCTGGAGCCCCTCGATGTCATGAAGGTCAAGGTGGCACCCGTGGCACTGGTCATCGGTGCCGGCGTCGCGGGCATCAACGTGGCCAAGGACCTGGCCAACCAGAATTTCCAGGTGCACCTTGTCGAGAAAACCCCGACGATCGGTGGCCACATGGCCCAGCTCGACAAGACGTTCCCGACCATGGACTGCTCGGCGTGCATCATAACGCCAGAGATGTCCGCCGTCGGCCAGCACCCGAAGATCAACATCATCAATTATGCCGAGGTCACCGACATCACGGGCTACGTGGGAAATTTCCACGTGACCATCAATAAGAAACCGCATTACGTGGACCAGTCCAAGTGTAATTCATGCGGTGGTTGCGTCGATGTCTGTCCCGTCATCACCGAGAACGAGTTCGACGAGGGCATGAAGGACCGCAAGGCCATTTACATCCCGTTTCCGCAGGCAATCCCGAACAAGTACACGATCGACATGGACCATTGCATCCAGTGCGGCCTCTGCAAGGAAGTATGCGAACCTCATGCTATCGATTTTGACGACAAGCCCAAGAAGATAGAGCTCGATGTCGGCACGATCATCGCATCAACGGGATTCGATGCTTACGACCCGACCGATTATACGCCCTATGGGTTTGGCCGGTTCGAGAACGTGATCACGGGCTTGCAGATGGAACGCGAGCTTTCCTCGTTCGGGCCCACCATGGGCAAGCCAGTGCGCCCGTCCGATGGCAAAGCGCCGCATAGCATGGCTTTCATCCAGTGCGTCGGGAGCAGGAATTGCCAGGTCGGCATGCACCCCTACTGCAGCCGCGTTTGCTGCATGTACGCCATGAAGCAAGCTCGCCAGTACAAGGAAAAGCACCCCGAAGCCGAGATTTACATGCTGTACATGGACATACGGGCTTTTGGCAAGGGTTACGAGGAATTTTACGAGATCGCGAGCCGTGAATATGAGATCCAGTTCATCCGTGGCCGTGCGTCCGAGATCTACGAGAATCCCGCCAACAAGAACGTGATCATCCGGGCTGAGGACACGCTGCTCAAGCGCCCCGTGGAGATCGAGGTGGAAATGGTCGTGCTCTCGGTCGGGCTCGAACCGCGCGAGGATGTCCAGACGATCAGCCGCATGCTCGGCGTGGCGCAGACCGGCGATGGTTTCCTCATGGAAGCGCACCCGAAACTTCGGCCCGTCGATACGCTGTCCGATGGCATTTTCATCGCCGGCTGCGTTCAGGGGCCAAAAGACATCCCGGACGCGGTCGCGCAGGCCAAGGGAGCAGCAAGCGCTGCAGCATCCTTGATGGCGCGTGGCGAGGTGGAGATCGAGCCTTACTTCAGCGTCATCAACAACGGGCTCTGCTCAAAGTGCCTCAGCTGCATCGATCTGTGCCCGTACGGGGCCATTAGCTTCGAGAAATTGGAGCACGAGGTCAAGATCAACGAGGCACTATGCAAGGGCTGCGGGACATGCGCGGCAGCGTGCCCGTGCAGCGCAATCTCGCAGAATCACTTCCGCGAGCGCCAGATCTTCGCAATGATCGACACGGCCATCCCCGTTGCTAATGGAAAATAAGGATCGAGTATATCCAACTTTATTCATTTCTTGTTTTTTTCGTCATCCTTTCTTTTTGCTATTAAATAGAGCGTTTTGTTGAATAGTTGTCCCACAAGACGAATAGTTTGAATTTAAAAAAAAAATTGAAATGATTCTGAATATAAAAAATATATGACGTTTAGGTGTTATGTCGCTTCTTAACTAAATATCGCATGGTTGGAAAATGTCAGTCATTTTTCAAGGAAATATCATTTAATATGTTTGAATAGTTGATTAAGCTTAAGTGTCGATGAAACGTTACTATTCCTATCGGATTTGAACTTTGAAGGTTCCGCTGATGAAAAAAAATAAGGAATATGACAAGGCAAAATATACCCGGTTGTACCAAGAAACGCTTCTGGAACAAGATAATCCCCAAGACCAAGCGCAATTCAATCTCATTAGCGGAGACCTCGATCTTCATGATATAATGACGCTTGACAAGGAAGGTATGGAACAAGAAGATGATGAGATGAACGAGTTTTCCGAGATCTTGCGTCAACTTTTCCGAGCCGAGAAGGGCGTATTTTCGCGCATCTTCATCAGGGCCGTGCGAGGCGCCGGCCTAACATCACGACTCTACTTCTTGTACAAGATCGCGAGCGAGATCACGAAACTCAAGGGCACGTTCGCAAAGACGCCGACCGACCCCGGGATCGAGAATCGAAACCTGGATTATGTCGTCATGGATAATTTCCAATTCGATGATTTCGCAAGTACGACCACCAAGCTCGTCCGGGTCAAATGCTTGATAATAGGCCTGTCGATGCGAGAAAGCTTGAAATTGCACGAGAAAGTCTGTGAAAGAAAGCTTGAAATAAAACCGGAGCGTGCCGTGCAAAAGTTTTACATGATGCGTGGTCGCTCCCCGCGAATCCTGGCAAACATTGCGAACGATCGCCTGGATTCCTTGAAAATCAATGACCCACCATGGACAATCCCCGATCTGTTCGGCGTGGACGTCATGGAGCGGCTAATGCGTGGCTCCATCTATAATCCGGCAAGGTTCTTGCGCGGCATTGGCTGGTTCCTTGCAATGAAGGCAGCTCGAAAAGGTAGCTCCAGCGAGATCGAAAACATGGAAATTATCAATGCATGGCTTTCTCAACAAGGCTTGATCACGGCTTTATTCTACTTGCGGTACGTTTTCGAACCTCACGAGGAATATTACAAGGATCAATTGAAAGGCAAGCAATATAGCGACGACGATCAAGTGCACTTCCCGCGTCTGCACGAATCCAAGGTGGAGATCTTGAAAAAAATCGACAACAAGATCAACACGCCAACGACAATAGCGCGGGCTCTCGGGGATGGAAAGACCGTGTCCGCGATTTCCATGCAACTCGCCGTGCTGCGAGACCTGCATCTCGTCGAAGTCTTCATATCGGACCGAAACCGCATCTATACTTTAACGGAAGGTGGCGAAGCAATGGTAGATTTCTTGCTGGAGGCAGAACATTGCCGGGCTTGCAAGAATAAATCGTGCAAGTTCAACTGCGACGGCGCTTTTCTCGTCGAAAAGGATCAGGGATCAACGAAATCCATCGTGCCATGCAAACCAGGGGCGTGTACTCCACCGGTTCGCCTCAAGAATGTACCCATCACAATACGATGATCGACGAAACACGTCTTGGTGCACAAGCACAAGACATGCGAGTCATTTCAAAAAAAAGTCCAGTCCATCCAGGAAAAAAACGGAGCATAAGAGAAACAGGGCACGGGGGGAATTTTCCCCCCTTTTTTGTGCCGTGTCACGTCACGATCCGTTTTTTCAAAAATAACGAGGCCGTCAGCATTATGAAATCGAAAAAAACGAGTGATCGAATGCCGTGCGATGTTGATTTCCAGCGGAAACTAAAGCGGGTGATCAACGAAGCGGAGAAGGAGCAAACCAAAGTCGATGAGAAGCAGGCAATGGACGAGGAGGAGCGGAGCAGCGACACGCAGTACGAGGTAGATCTGGATAAAGCGTTCCAGATATTTGACATCGCGCGTGAATTTTCGCAGTCTAAGGATTTTCTCATATATCTCGATTTTTTTCATAGATTCATACCGGACCTCTGCGATGGCAACCGGGTCGTGATCTGGAAAGGAGATGCCGGTAAAATATCATGCAAGATCTCGGTCGACGAGGATGGAAACATAGGTTGCCGCTGTTTTCGACAAAGGGGCTTGCAACAAAGAACGATAGATTCGTGCGCCTTCCATTCGCCGGTCGACATGGTAAACATTATGCCAGAGCACTTGATCAAGGAAATGCACGATGGTTTGTCGGTCGATTCTATCTTTCAAATGCTGCTCACATCCGTTTCAAATAGGAGAACACCATTGAATAGCAGCAGCGCAGCGGGGCTGTCGGATGGATCTCTGGGTCGATCAGCACCAAAACGACGAGGAAAATTCGGCAACCATGACGATCCAGAGGTTACATAGCATCATTGATTCACAACTACTTCAAGGGGGATGGAACATGAACGCCAAGAAATCCAAAAAAAAGCCATCGAGAAAGCAGATCGCGAGTAAAGACGCAAAGAAAGGAACCATAACTCAGCGATTCATAAATTACATAATGGACACGCTGCAAAAGAACAAGGCGGATGTCTTGAAAGATCTCGATAACAGTACGAATGAAAGCGGGAAAGATTCCAAGATTTATATCACCACCAAGAACATGATTGACAATTATGACCCGTGGAAATTCGTCATAGTTGAAAATGATTTCTTCTACATCCCGATTAACAACACGGGGGAATACGATTTCGGGATTGGACTTCGGTTCGAGAATTACCTAGAAATGGGCGACGGGAATTTTGCGGAAGGCACGTTCACAGTGTTCGGAGTTGCACGCAAGAGCGGGAAAGTGAAAAAGGTGATGCTCAAGGAACAATGCCGAACGGGAGGCAAATCCGGCGTCGTCGGAGGCCTTTTTGCATTGTCCAATATCATCTCTTTAAAACTCAGCATGGACAACCCGATCGGTGGTGGATCGATTTTCTTCCAGATAATACCACACGCAATAGAAACAATTCACGAGGCACTTGACAAACTTGAAATTCATGATGATCTCGTTGACAGGAGCTTCGCCAGTATTTGCATCAAGGATCTCAATGCCACGATCTCTCACATTAACGAAAATGCGAACGACATTGAATTTGATAACTATGCATTCGGTGCTATTTTATTCAACATCTTTCCCATGGACCTAACCGTTGACGAATATACAAAAATTCTTGCCTTGATCCTGAGAACGGATTTTGAACCCCGGTTCAAGATCATCATGGAGATACCGGACTTTGCTCACGCAAATTTTTGGGGCCGAGAAAATGTCTTCGGCTCAAACATCGATTTGATCACGCGATTGTTGAAATCCAAATCCTTCGAGCAAGGTAGTGCTTCTTTCGCGGGAGATGTTTGGTCTATTGCAAAAATGTTTTCCGCGATTAGCTCGAAAATGACAAATCCGCCGCTGGAAAACACGCTGCACGTGGATTTTAAGAATTTCATAAGCATTCTTTATCCACGGCTTGAATTCCAGAACGCGCTTGAGATGGTCATGACCGATATTCCCAGGATCTTCAAGATTTTTTCCCGTGACGAGATGCTCGCCCATGAAGTTTTCAACATGCTTCGCGAACAGCTGCGACAAAGCCTCGACGTGGCTGCCAGGAACAATACATGGGGCCTATTCCAGGATGACCAAATCGACGCGATTCTTCAAAAGGTGCTCGACCTTCCGCTGCATTCCACGGATATATCTTCCATGCTTGCCTTGATGATCGATAAAAAATACGAACGTTTGTACGACGGACGCATGAGCCACATTAGTAGACTCGCGCGTAGATTAGATTGCTTCGAATCTCAATCTTTCTCTTCAGATCTAGCTGATAACGTGCTGGATTTTGGAGCTATTGCATGCAAGTTGTTAAACTGGAAAGGAACTTCCCTTGACTTTCCAGGTTATTTGCAGCACGTGGCATCGATCATAATTCTCCTTCGGGATGCCGTGAGGGATGAACGACAGATTGGTCAACTCGTATCCGAGCTCGATGCAACCGGTTTCGAGTTTGACAACAACCAGCAAATAAGTTTGTTGATCCAGCTTTCGCTGCAAGTATTACTGGCCAACATCGTAAAGGAATACAAGGGATCGCGATTACAAGAATACCAATTGAATCGGTTTCTCGTCGCGAAGAACAAGCTGCAAGAGATCTCTTGGAGAGAAATCAACGCGACCGTTTCGCAGTTCGTGGCAATTTCTGGATATTACAGGCTTTACGCACCCGTTGGAAACGCAGAAACGCTGTTAATGCTGGTTCAATATCTGGGGAATTCGCTCTTGAATTCCCGCTTAAGCAAGGAAAAAGCGCTTGATTTTATCGAGATCCTGTTTGACAAGCGAGTTTTACGCGCATTCATTTCCATGGCTCGTTCATCTCGTTCGCGTCTTGATTGGGATAGTATAAACAAGGATATTTTTGCACTTTTCATGCTGCTGGTAGGTTGTTACACGGGGAATGACCAATTCCCGCTGGAAGATGCCGTGAAGGACTTCCTCTCAGGGTTGCTCGCATTGCTCGGAGAATCATCCGGAAAGGAGGCATTCTTTGAGAAAATGATCGATCTTACCACGCGCTTCCGCGCAAAAATCAAGTCTTTGCGAAGCGTGTATCCCATCACACCTTTGATTCTCGGGATACACATGGCCTTGAATTATGCTGGAATAGGCAACCAGGTAAAATATACACCAATGAAACAGTTTTTGCTCGACAGTTTTGGCGACGTTATTGACGAGATCAAGAGGGATGAACGGCGAGTGGCCTCGCTCCGCACCTACATTTTTCAAGACCGGCACTTGAGTACCTTGGGATATTATTCTTCATTCCCGATGTATACCGATTTTTATGGGCGGGACATAGATTTATATGCGATATTCAACACGCTCAAGAACGTGATCGCATTTCAGATGGATTCGCAAGACATTGCAAGGTTCATGGATAGTTTCAGGGAAACCGGTCTTCTCGATAATGAAATGTTCTTGCAATTCGTCGCTCGTGAAGGATTCTTCTGGAGCCTTAATAGGCACGCGGATTGGAATCGAGAAGCCGAGAGTGTGATCAGAAAAATCTTCCAGTTCACCTTGCAACTAAAAAAAATGGCAAGCCCGAGCGTTGAATTCATCAAAAACAAACCATTTTTCGATGCAATCGTGACGCTTGGAGTAGTTCCGGATTACAAGAATAGGATTCAAGAACTGATCGCCCCGGCCATTCATGAAAGTCTCGAGCTGATCCTTCGGGAAATGGGCGATGCTCAAGGCGCGAAGAATATCAGCATCATGAAGGAAAAACCAAGCATTTATTCCATGCTCCTTGATACGCCGGATTTACTTGTCGAGCTTCTCGTGACGACAAGTAAAGCTACTATCAAGAATGGTCGCCTGGAATTCAGAAATGTCTACTCGTTCCTGGAAAAGAAATGCTGCGGGCAACCTGCTCCTCCCTATTCTGATGGCATGGCCGAAAGCACCCTCGGGGAAGTCGCCAAGGCGATCATTCAAGTATTGGAGGTCGATCCGAACCTGCCATTTTCCTTCACGGCGTACGATTTCACGTCATCGCAGCATGCCACGTACTATTTCGAGCCTAGGGCACATATAACCGAGATGATCGAGTTCTTGAACGTTGTAAACGATAATCCATCGTGGCGGGAGGCGATCCGATTGTATCTCTACAAGAACCTGCACCACAGCATCATGAAAAAAGACGTGTCAACGATCAAGGATAATATATCAAAATTGGAAGGACATCCATATTTTAGAAAAGGTCTGAAGCAAACAGTGGCCGCATGCGTGTATGCAAGATATATAATAGAAGATTTCGGAGGAAGGACCAGGAATTATTTCAATAAAGTGCTTGGCTTGAAAACTTTTATTGCAAATCCCGAAGTTGGCATGAAGGATCTGAAGGAGCGATTGACCAGGGACATTGAAGAAACGAGAAGAGAAATGGCCGATCCGGGTCGTAATTTCGGCAGCGATGACCCGTGCAGCAAGCTTCAAGTATTCAGATTCTTGAAGGATTATCTTTTCGGAGACACGCACGTGGCAGGTGTTGATGCAGATATTTCTTGATGTCTATCGCGGCATGATTACAGCTCGCGATCTTGCTTGAAAGTTTCCGGGCAAGCATTACCGCGCTTCCTTGATCGCTTCCCGCCGCTCGACGACACCCCCGATTCAATGCGCGAAAGTCTCGATCGAGGCCGAGTAAACGAACCATGGACCGCCTTTTTGAAAAAAGACAAAGCATTTTATTTTTTCAAACTAATTTATTCTTGTTTGATACCGACGGTTGCGGTTGAACCGTCACTCGACAGCATGAGAAGAGTACACGATGGCTGGAACAGCAGAACACGGTCCACAAGCGACCGAAACTCCCGAAGAGGAATGGAATCCGTACATCTTGGGCATATTCTGTAACTGGTGCTCGTATGCGGGTGCAGATGGTGCTGGCACGTCTCGCATGCAGCGGCCAGCGGCGCTACGCATCGTGCGAGTCATGTGCAGCGGTCGCGTCGAGCCAGAGATGGTATTCCGTGGGCTGAAAAACGGCGCCGACGGCGTTATCGTGAGCACGTGCCACGCGGGCGATTGCCATTACGTGGCGGGCAATTACAAGACGTTCCGCAAGGCG
>JAUQYW010000789.1 GCA_030587525.1 Candidatus Sigynarchaeota archaeon
GCTCCAGAACGTCATTCGGGAAAGCAAGGAACCGTGGCGCTGCGTCTCACGCGACCCGATTGGCTCGATCGACCAGTGGTTCATCATCGCCGAGACCCACGACATGTACATGCGGGAGATCTTCGCGTTCTTGTTGCTCGATCTGTACTCTACGATAGACAAGGAACGATGTACAGTCATCGGCGCAAACTTCGCCGACGAGACGAGCGAGGTCAAGCAATGGGGGCAGAAGATCCAGAACCTCACCGACCAGACAAACCCGCTGATCAACCCGAAGGCGGTCATCCTCTTCGAGTTGCCCCCTCGTGGCCGGCGCCGCATCATCGCGCATAAGGCCACACAAACTCCCTCTTGGAAATAGATAGATGATGGATAAAAAGGCACTAACTGAGTCTTTCAAATTGAGCCGTTAGACCTCGACAAATTTATCTGTTTCGTTCCTGATTATTTTTCGAAAAACTCACGCTTCGGGAAATAATTTCCATTCTTTTTCCAATCGCGCATTCATGATTCGCTGCACTCGTAACCGGGATGCTTGAGGAAGTGAGAATGACAATCTCGATGGAAATACGATGAAATGACAGAAAGAACTAAAAAGAGGAACGACGGATGTTATATCGTGGAAGCCTGCAACTTTCGCGAGACATCCGGCGAACCTCGTGATAAAATTCCCGCTGGGGGCATAAAAATCTTGCGGGATATTGGCCGGTTATTAACAACTGCCACGCGTCGTGATGCAACCGTGTCGCGCGAGCCCGGCACGGTCGAAAGAGCTAGCATCATGATGTTATCATCCATCATGCTTGATTGCGGGCTCGATGATGCCAAGGCGTTTCTCGATGCAATGCAATCGATATTGTGGGAGACTTTAAAGGAGATAGCGGATGCAATGGATCCAATTGCTGCGTTATATGATGCGATCGCGCGCTTGGGCCCCGAAAGCAATCAGCACGTGTTCAGCGTCCATCGAACCACTGTCACGAGCATGATCCCGCATGCGAATCGTGCTCAGCTCGACACGCAATTGATGGAACAGTACAAGGAGTGCATGGAGAACCTTGCCGAGATGGGTGCAAAATCCGATGCTCTTATCATTGCCGCGGATGAAACCCACGAGAAGGTGCGATCGAGCTATTATAATGGCAATTATAGTTATGTTGTTGTCGGTCAAACGAGTACCTGGCAGCGTGGGTTCGTTTATCCGACAGGATATGATGCAACGCACCAGTTGTTCATGGGTAGCCGTCATCGAGATTACCGGCTGATTGATAGCGAGAAGAACGGTGTCCGGCCGTGGTTACGGGATATGACAAGTAAATGCACGGCGGCGCGGGAGCTTGGTGTCGACCAGGTAATGATCGAGGGCGACCGGACGTATTTCAACGCAGAATTGTATGCACGAGCGAACCGCGGGATGATCGACCCGGGCGCCCCGCCTGGCCACTGGCCACGCGTGATTGCACCCCGGAAGTTTACCCGTGAGAAAGATGACTTCAAATGGGAATATTTGCTCGATGCGACTAAGCCACAAGTCTTCATCGATTATATCGGTTTGAATCCATACAATAATCTTGCAGTGAAGCGTGAATACGAGAACGTGTACAAGAAAGGCGAGAATTATCATTACCAAGTACCATATGCATGCGTCGCCATGGTCGACGAATATAGTGCTCGTGAAAAACGAACATTGGACGAGGTGAGGGCAAGAGCGCGTGTTGTGCAGGTAAGCATTGATCGCGAAACGAACGCTCTAGAACAATCGATCAAGGCATTCATGGCAACATGCAAACGTGCAAAGGGAAGGAAGGCTAAGGAACCATCATTTGGACGCGGTTCACGACGTACGAAGTTTGCATGCGAGAAAGAACGGCGGGCATACATGGCTTGCTTCAAGTGCTATGCCCGCCTGGAGAGATGGAAGAAGGAAAAGGCAGCTTTGCTCAAGACCCTGATGTTTTTTGCGATCTCCTTGTTGCCCGGTGATGACCCAGTTTCAAATCCATCAATGTTCATTGGCTTTGCACGAGATTACCACGAGAGATGGGGGATCGAGAATGGCTTCCGAGACGTGAAGGACCGATTTCTCTCGAAAGGACGATCACGACATCCTTGCATGCGTCAATTCCGTTTGGTGCTTGGCATGATGCTATACAACCGCTGGGAAGTCGAACGAAAGCGCGTTGCTCGAATGTGCCTTGCTCAAAATTTTCGATCCAACCCCGCCGATTCCGAGGCGCGTCCGTGGATCCGGTTCAAATACGAGAAGGAATGCCACCACTTGCCAACTGCCGTGGGAGTGCTTGTCGATTCCTGGCGTGAAAGTATTTTGTCGCTGGTGAAAATCAAATCGTGTTAAAAAAAAGAAAACTCACTAAGTAAAAGGGAAGGAAAAAAGTTGGTTTTTGTTCTGCAAAAAATAAATTTTGATAGGATAAATCTTGGTGTTAGATGTCCTTGGTGTCTCTTCTTGTTCAAGATTCAACGTGAATACAATGATTTCGGGGTGGATGAAGTTGATCCACTATGGGGCAAATCTTGCCCGAAATGTGATAGACCAATCGAAATTCACATTTCATCTGGTCATGAATGGAGATATGAACGGTACATCGACGAACAAGAAGGAACCCACGTGGAGAAAATACCTTATACCATTCATATGCATGCAAGTTTGAATTTCGGGCTAATTGACGAGCTGGAGGAATTGGTAGGAAAGAAGATGAAGGTACATAATATACTGAATTGCGTGTGCTGCAGCAATTGGTTTCCAACAGTAATAATATTCTTTTCTGCATTCAAAGACACAATTAGTTTGTGCGAAACTCACGCAAAAATTGCCGGACATAACTGTGATGATGATTCTATGATTGTTTCAAGAGAATTTGGAGAGAGTTAGTATGTTCTAAGTAAATTTCAAGGTTTGAATTAGAATCATAACAACTCTCATTCGAGACTTATCAACTATGAGATTCAAGAGAATTATTCATCCTGGATGAACGATCTATATTTCTTGTGTAAAAAAAGAGATCACGCAGTCGATTCGACCTTCATTGCTGCGTTTATTCGTACTCTCGGGAGGAGCAAGCCAGCTCGCTTGGCAGCGTTGTACGCCGATGCCATACCAATGCCCAGGGTAGCCAGCACGTCGGTCGTGCTTTGATCGTCCCGGGGATTCGCCCGCAGCGCCAGTAAGATGCACACGCCGGCGCGCATCCGACCCCGGAGCGCCGTCAACATGTCCTCGTGCGCGGCATCGAATATCCGCGCCTCGGTGGCAAGCTGCGGGTCCTGGAGCATCGCATAGAACGGCTCGGCCCCGGGATCGTGGCTCGCGACTCGCAGCCCTGGCGGGAAAAATTGCGGGTAGTGCAGGAGCCAGTGTCGAGCGGTCATGGACATGTTGCCCATGGGCGATGCAGCCCGGAACATGGCCTGGTTGACCGGAACGCCCGCCGCCTTCATGGCGTGGAACACGAGCACCTCGACGAACTGCTCGGGCGAGTGCCACCGCGAGCAGCGCGGGAACGCGTCCCACGCGGCCCTCGTGATTGCACGGGCATAGGCGACGGCGTGGCCAGGCAAGGCGAGCCGTGTCACGAACTGAGTGAAGACCGCCTCGATCTCTGCTTGCCGCGCGTCGAACATGTCCTCCATATCACGCCGCCTCTTTCAGGTCTTGTTCTTCCTTGGCCGCCGCGGCATCATCATGCGTGTTCTTGCACGCCTTCTGGTGCTTGGCAAGCATCTTCTTCGACGTGAACGGCTTGTTGCAATGCGGGCAGTTCATGGTCTCGCGGACCTCTTCCTTCGGCACGTCGGGGATCTCGTCGTCGGCCGGGGCGTGGGGTGATGCGTTGCCCGCGTCCGAGATGGCAGCCGCGAGGTCGGCATCGGAATACTCGTCCAGGTCGAGAGTCGCTTGCGACGGCGCTTTCTTGATCGGGGTAGCGGTCTTGGCCTTCGTGCCCTTCACCGCTGGAACCGCCCCCGCTGCATTCCCTGTGCTGCCGTTCCCGGGCTTGAGCTCGTACGGCGAGACTTCCTTGATCTTGTAGACGATTTTCTCATCGTCGGCGATGCCTGCTTCCGTGATGAAGAACGTGGTGGTGCCGGGGGCGAGGTCGACCGAGTCGACGACCGTGATCGACCGCTCGAGCGTCTCGTTGAAGCTCGCGCCCTTCGCCTTGAGCCGGTACCGGAAGTGGCAGCCGTGCGCCACGATGTTGCCGCCGACCGCGTCCTCGACCGCTATCTGCCCGAGAAACTTGGTCACGAC
>JAUQYW010000799.1 GCA_030587525.1 Candidatus Sigynarchaeota archaeon
CGATGCCCCCAGCGAGTAGTGCGCCAAACGGGAAGTTCCACGTCCCCATGATGCACAGCGACATCATGGCGATGCACTTGAAGTTGAAGAGTCCCATGGAGGCAAAGCATACGCCGGCAATATAAGAGAAAAGAGATTGTGATAAATAGACCAAGAACAAGCTATAGACAACGCCATAGATCCTGCAATCGGATCTGCTCTATTGGTTAGCCAACGAGATAGTGGGACAATGGCGTCGAGTTTGACGAGGACATGCGGATCACGAAGCATAGTGAGGCGATCACCTGCCCGTGGTGCAACGCCGGGTCAACCATGACGCTGAGCGATGAGCACGGCGAATATTGCATGGCTTGCAAGAAAGACTTGAAAACGGGAAGGAAGATCGGCAGAAAATAATGATCAAGATCATGCGATTCCACGATGCATCGGTAACACAAGCACTTTAAGCGCATAATCCCGGTTGGATTAGTTTTATTTTTTGTTGGTCTCATGCCAAGGTTATCATGGTATTTGGTTTTGGGCGATAATTATAAACGCTAGCGACCAGGCTTAGCACTTTCCTGCTCAATTCCAATGAATCAGCGGGCGAGAAGCGCTTGTTCGCGTGCATCGCATCGTTTCGAGTATCACGGAGCTCGGTCAACGCAGCGATCAGATTCGCTGGCGCACCTTGTTTTTCTAACCGCTTGATGCAACCACCGAGCACTTCCTCGTCGACATTGATGTTCATGTTGAGTTTCATGTGATTCTTGAGGACTTGCTCGAAGATGCGCGAACTCATCAACGCAATCGCCGTCCATAATTCTGCATAGATGCAACCTAACAACTCCTCTATATCCTTGATCAAGAAATCATCCATGTCCGCGAGCAAGAAATCCGGAAAGAGATCAGCACATTGCATATTTTCCGCGGTCGATGGTTTGATGGCCAATATTTTGCGGATCACGTGCTCGTACAAACACGTGGGGCATAAGTAAGAATTGTCTTGCGCTGCGAAGTGGCAATACTGGCACGGGGAATCGAGCCCGATCATTCCGATAGCCTCAATCATTATCACTTTCAACGAACTTAAAGATGAATTATTTATGATTCCGAATGAGTAATTGAATATAACTCAGCTTCATGCGAGCTTTATCTAAAAAAACGCTGATAATGACCAATATTACAAATAAAATTACATCACGAATAAAATCCTCAATATTGATATTCATCACAGAGTTCCCATTTGAGTCCCATACCAGATCGAAAAAAACAATCCAGATTCCTAGTGCAAATAAGGTTATTTCAGTTAAAATGGATAATCTTGATAGAACTTTTAGCACGCTCTCAAATTTTCCTTCATTGTCATGCTCTGCCATCTAACATATCACGCTCTCAAATCGTGGACGATATATATTGATTCTGATTCAAGGGAGAATGGAACCTCCTTCCAAACACACTTTGAATTTGTTGAAGAGATATCTGAAAATAATCTAGATGGATTTTATGAAGTTGTTTTTACATCAATGTAAAAATCTGATAATCAAGATTAGGTCATGCTGTTGTCTTGCCGAGCCCCTGCAAGAAATCCTTGACCGATCGCTCGTCAAGCCGGAGCAGGTGCATATCGGGCTGCGACGCGGCGATGGCCGTGATGATGCGCCCGGCGATCTTCTTCATTTGCAGCAGCACGATGCCCATCTTGACTTTCTCGTCGGCGAGGATCACGAGCAGCAGCTCGCGCGGAGCTTTCCCCGCGCCCATGTCGACGGTACCGATGGCCTGCACGAAGAACTGCATGTTACCGAAGGAAATGGCGACCTTGTCGAGCGCCGCGCATCCGAAATACTGCGATGCTTGCTTGGCGACGCCGTGCAGCGCCGCGGCGATGCCGCCCATGTCCCAAGGCTTCTTCAACCCGAACATGGAGTTTTTTGCGATGACCTTCGCGTCCTGGTCCACGAGCAAGATGCCCCGCATGCCGCCGAACCCGGTGAGCCGAGCATGCTCGCGGGCGAGGTCGTCTAGCAATGGCGTGATGATCGCGTGGTCGAGAGCAGGTATTGTTGCCATATAAACTCCACAAGTCTTTGCTATTAAAAAGAAAATTCGCCCCGATGGGTTTTAATGGGTTGATAACAGATACACGAATATGGCGAA
>JAUQYW010000007.1 GCA_030587525.1 Candidatus Sigynarchaeota archaeon
CGATATTTTGCTTGATATATTCCAGTTTCGTGGTGCTATAATCCGGGATCCCGCTAAGATGAATCGGGATGCGATCGGGTGTTTCAGACCGGTTGATGATGGCCTCGAATCTCTCGGTCGCTGTCATTCGGTCGGTTTCAAGTATCATAGATTTCACCTAGGTAGTGTTGATCTGCCAGACCCGAACCCAATCGACATCGTAATAGGCTGGCCAGACCGTGAAGTTATCCGGTGCACTGGCCCAGCCGGCCACGGCGAGGTTGATGATGATATATTGTGCTTTTAGCTGGGCGATGGCCGATGCATTCGTGTAAGACCACATCATGTAATTGTCATAATACCAGGTAAGATATTGAGGAGACCATTCTAGTCCATAAATATGGAACTCTTTCGAGAGATCGGGTAACATCCTGAACGCCTGACCGCTCATTTTATGGCCTGTCCCGTTCTCATACCAATGGAACGTGGTATGCAACGTGGTTGGTTCATTTGAAATCCACTCGTGGATGTCGATCTCGGGGGGCCATTCGCCGGCCACGTTCAACGTCCAGAATGCAGGCCAGAAGCCGCTCGGTCCCTCGGGAAATTTCATGCGCGCCTCGAAATATCCATATTTTGCGGAAAACTTTCCCCGCGTGTTGATCGCTCCTGCCGTGTAATTGTAAGAACGCCATCCCCATGGAGATTCTTCAGGGGCAGGTGCGAGTGGATGACGACGGTTCTCACCTTTGATGCGGAGCATGCCTTGCTCTAGAAGAACATTTTCCTCGGCCATATATGCCTCGTGGTTTTGCGTGTGTCCTCCATGAGGCCAATCGGTGGGATAATTGTAATTCCACTTGGAGAGATTCAGATCGTTGCCGTCAAACTCGTCGCTAAAAATCAAGGTCCATTGGTTTGGAGATCGAATGTGATTAGGCATATTAATGAAAAAAGGCGGAATAATCCCGATCACCATGAGCGTGGAGATTGCTCCGGAGGCGAATAAAAATACAGAAGCAATTACGCCAAGTTTGGGCTTGAAACCGAGGAGATTCCTTTTGCGTGGCACGAGTTTCACGCTATAATGTTCATCGCTCGAAAATATAACCTTGCAGCTTTTCTCGTGAGGTGGAACGCTCACTATCGAGTCAAAAACTAATCAATACGCCGTGGGATGCCTTGAAAAAAAACCCGGCTTGCAATCTTGCTTGATTATGATTTATATTTCTTTAATTGCGAAGCATCGTCGTGTTTTTCGATGTTCGCTTCAACCTTCATAGCATTCCGGTAGAATGTCTTCGATGCTTCGAGCTGGCGCACCGCATTCTCCCGTGATTTGCGCAGCGATTCAATATTGAACGCGATGGGGTTTTTCTCCGCAATCTTGAGCATTGCATCGATGGACTCAATTATCTTCACGATGCTGGCAATATTTGATTCGACCATTGTGCTACATTCCTGAGTGGTATATCATTTTGTTTTTCTCGGAACGCTGTCCTCATCGATTTCCTGACCGATGGAATATTTATAAATCCCGATACCTCGCCGTTCCATGTCCTCAACCCAGCTCGTGAAACTTAAGCTGGGAAATGCTCAACGGGCGAGCTTGGATCTCGATTGGCTTACTTTCGGTAACCTTGCGATACTCTTTTATTTCATCGCAAAGTATGCGCCGCGCGGCGTTTCGTGCTTTCTCCAGCGCGACCACGTCGAGGGACGGATGTTTCTCCGCAACGCTCAAGATGTTCTCGATGGAACTGATGAATACCATTCGATTCGCTATAGCCTCTCCATCAGTCGAGTGCATCATTTTAAAATCCTTTCCTCAACGGCCTTCCACGTCGGAGTCTCGAACCACGTACGGATTGATTTGACCTTGCGCAGCACGTTATTTAAACAATTTGCGTCGAGTCATTGCCACGAAAACTTGCACATGACACCAGCACCATTCTTAATGGCGACAAAACGTATCTATCATGTTGTTAAATGAATATTTCTATTTTCCTAAACACCTTTCATATTAATTTGAAATAATTATAATCGTAGCATCTATTGGTAATTTTTAAATAAACAAATGGTACATCCATTCAATTTTCAGCTAATTAGCCGACGAAGGAGTTTTTTTGTACGACACATTCTTAGAAATATCAGAATCTCGAAAAAAAGGTCTCTTTCAAGTTTCTCTCCAATTCCATCGAACATCGGTGATATCTGAAGTATGACGAACTATGTATATGATAAGAATAATATTAGCAATCACGCGCTCCCCTCGTGGTTCGACGACGCCAAGCTGGGCATCTTCATCCACTGGGGCTTGTTCTCCGTCCCCGCGTTCGCGCCCATCGAAGGCAAGGATATGAATGAGATGCTTTCAGAGCACGGCGGCGAGTACCATTTTGCGCACAATCCGTATGCCGAGTGGTATCTAAATTCCTTGCGGATCACCGGTAGTCAGACCCATGCATATCACGAAAAACATTATGGAAATAAGGCCTACGAGGATTTCGCAAAGGATTTTAACGAAGCAATGCAAAAGTGGGATCCATCCATGTGGGCGGATTTGTTCAAGAAAGCAGGAGCCCGCTATGCCGTTCTCGTCACGAAGCACCACGACGGCTTCACGCTCTGGCCAAGTGCTTATCCAAACCCGCGCAAGCCAGGGTACCACGCATCGAGGGACGTGCCTGGCGAATTAGCTGCCGCTGTTCGCAAGCAAGGGCTCAAGATGGGCTTGTATTACTCGGGCAAGCTAGATTGGACCTTCACGAGCGGGCCGATCCACGACGTTGCGTCTATGCTTGCCAACGGCTCGATCGAAAAGGAATACGTTGATTATGCCAATCATCACTGGCACGAGCTCATCGATAAATACCAGCCGGACATCTTGTGGAACGATATCGGTTATCCCGCGGGCACGGACGTGAACGAAATCTTTGGGTATTATTATTCCAAGCATCCCGGCGGAGTCATCAACGATAGATTCATTCAAATTCCCAAATCCGCGAGCAACTTGGGAAAACACAAGTTCATCAGTCGCTTCGTGAACTTCGTTGCAGGATTTTATCTCAAGAGCGGAAAGGAACCGCGGCCGAAAATCCACCACGATTTCACGACGCCCGAATACAAGGTCTATGACCACATCATCGACAAGAAATGGGAATGCACTCGAGGGATCGGGCTTTCCTTCGGCTTCAACCAATACGAGACCGAGAAGGACTACTTGTCGCTCGATGCATTGGTCCACTTGTTCGTCGATATCGTGAGCAAGAACGGAAACTTGTTGCTCAACGTTGGCCCCATGGCCGATGGCACGATTCCCGATATCCAAGTCCAGCGGCTCCTCGGGCTCGGCGCTTGGCTGGACACCAACGGCGAAGCCATCTACGGCTCGCGGCCGTGGACGCGGGCATCAGCGAGCACCGAGAATGGCATGCAAGTCCGGTTCACGAAAAAAGGCACCGATCTCTTCGCGATCCTGCTCACGCCATCGAGTGCCGCTCCATCAGTGAAGGAAATAAGGATCGAGTCTCTGGACATTCCCGCGAGCTCGCCCGTGCAGCTGCTCGGCATGCAAAGCGATTTAGCCTGGAAGAAGGAAGGAACTGCAATCGTGATCACGCTAGACAAGGCACTTCCCGCGTCACCCGCGCACTGTTTCAAGATCCCGGGCGCTGCATGAACTTGCCAGCACCTTCTTATATTGGATAACCCGTTATCCTTTTTCTTGAATGTTCCATAACCGAAACCTCCATTGTTTCGAGATGGCTAGGTAAATCGACGTATCATGAATCAGCAGAATAATCGATTACCACCTGGGCAGCGTAAGACCGATCGTTTTCCCGTACTCCAGCATGGTTTGATATTGCGGATTGATCGATCCAAGTATAAGCTCAGAATCGAGGGTCTAGTCGAAAAACCGGTGGAACTCACGTTGGACGAGCTGAAGAACCTGAAGAAACTTGACGAGACCGTCGACATCCACTGTGTAACCTCGTGGAGTAAGTTCGATACGAAATGGGCTGGCCTGCCATTCAAGGAATTGATGGGCATCGTGAAACCGAAGCCAAACGCCAAGTTCGTGATCATGCATTGCGCGGACGGCGGGTTCACAACGAGCCTTCCGCTCCAAGCTATGATGGATGACGACGTGCTGGTGGCTTATGAATACGAAGGGAAGCCCATTTCCGACGATCATGGCGGCCCCGTGCGCACGATCGTCCCGAAACGGTACTTCTATAAGTCCGCGAAGTGGCTCGTGCGGCTCGAGCTCGTGGAAGAAGACGAGCCCGGGTACTGGGAGCGCGGCGGTTATTCGAATTCCGCGGATCCCTGGAAAGAAGAGCGGTACGCGTGAACGACACATATTTAACCCGGTTTTTTCTTATACCTTTGTAGAGTCATGCACGTTTTTTTCAAGGCGGAATGCTCATGGCAACACAAGACCCATACTGGAGAATTGGCAAGAAAATTCAGAATCTCATGTATTTTTACATCTTCAGCCTCATTGGTTACTTGATTTACACCTGGATCGGTTTTGTTTTGATGCTCCTCTACTTGATCATAATCATTTTACTCGCGATTGACATCAAGAATGCCGCAGCGGTATATTCCGATGCTTCGCTTGGAAAAGCATGGATTTTCCTCCTGGCAGGATCGATCACGTGCATTGCATTCATGATCGTGTTCCAAGTCATTCCCGTCGAATTTGACGCGGAATATGTCTTAAACGTGCTGAACACGGTTTCGGATCCTATGGTAGCATTGGACATGGTGGCACCATACATCGCGAGCCCCTTGGGCATCATGGTCACATTGTTGGCCCCGGAGCTCGTGATCCCGCCGGTCCTTTATGTCCTTGCATGGAATCAAGTCAACCAGCACGTTTCCAAGCTCGATGATATGAAAAAGCACATCGCTCTCGAGGGATTACATAAAATCCTTGTCGGCCAAAAGGCATTCTTCGCCGCGGGAGCTGCCTTGGCAGGTTGCTTGGCAATAATATATGGGGTATTCCAGAGCATCGCGATTACTCCCGGTCCAATAAGCTATGGAACGCTCGCCCCGCTCGGGCTCGCCGGCATTTTGGCCCTTTTCGGGATCATCGTAGTGATCGTGGCCTTTTTTTACTTGATGTTTGGATATTACGGCGCTGGAAGCGGGATCTGCACGCTCAAGAGCGGGCAAGTCCAAGGCGAACGGGCACTTCGTGAGCAGCAACGCCCCCGGTGCGCTGCATGTGGCAATCCGGTTCCGACAGAACCAAGCATCAAGTTCTGCCCTGTCTGTGGTGCGAAGCTCGATTAACCAGAAATTATGAAATCAGTGGAAGACATCTCTTTTTTTCCGAAAATTATCTTAGTCCTAAGTCCATCATAAGGTAGAATTATTCTGTGCCACTATTTTTAAATGGACCTTAAACGTTTAATTGTACCGCGGGGAAATGGATAACAACGCGGCAGATACAAGATGGTACTGATGAGCGAAGAGAAAACGGCAGATCAAGGGTTTCACGGGGGCGATGCGCTGGTCCAGGCATTGCACGCGGAAGGCATCGATTACGTTTTTGGCATTCCGGGCGGCGAGTTCTTGCCATTTTTGGAAGCCCTTGATCGTTGGGGACTTAAAAACGATATGCACTATGTGAACGTGCGTCATGAGGTCGGAGCTGCGCATATGGCTGATGCTTACGCGAGGGTTACGGGAAAGCCCGCAGTCTGTTGTGGTACCGTTGGGCCCGGGTTTCTGAACTTGATTCCTGGTATTGTTGCGGCAGCTTGGGACAACATACCTATGGTCGTTATCCACCCGCAGCAAAGCCCCAAGTTCGAGGATATGCATCGATTTCAAGGTGGTCTTGACCAGCTGAGCATGCTCAAGCAAGTCGTGAAATATCAAAAGGCCGTGGTCGACCCAAACCGGATCGTCGGTGCCGTGCAGAAAGCTTTCAAGGAGCTTGCATCTGGGAGGCCAGGTCCTGTCCAGCTCGAGTTCCGGGAGGATGCACTCTACAGCGCGGTCGAGGATTATGGCATGAAGATTCTCAAGCCAGCACAATACCGTGCCATGCTACCACCTGCGGGTAATCCGGAAGCAGTCAAGATCGCTTGTGATCTCTTGCTGAAAGCCCAAAAGCCACTCATCGTGTCTGGTGGGGGCGTAACGTCGTCGAACTCGTGGGATAAACTTCGCAAGTTATCCATCACCCACGGAATACCGTGCATCACGACCGAAATGGGAACAGGCACCATGTCGTCGAACCACGAGACATACATTGGCACCACGATTAGCTCAGGCGGCGTGCAAAAAGCAGCACGCGAGTGCGATTTCATACTATTACTTGGTACCAAATTTGGCTTTGATTTAGCATATGGGAAGGCGCCGATCTGGAACGCGGATGCCCGGATCGTGCAAGTCGACATTGATCCGTTTATGATAGGCAAAAACAGTCCAGTGGATCTCGGGATTCTCGCTGATGTTGGTGTCGTGCTCGACCAGCTCAATGGAGAATTGGACAAGCGGGCTGTGAAGGTGATTTCCGCGCCGGATTGGTTACCTGCCCTCAAGAAAGAGCGGGATCTTGCGATCCAGACTCTCAAGGCAAAGTTTGAATCGATCAAGACACCTATTGAACCTCATCGCCTCATCGCCGACTTGACCAGTTTTATGAATCCGGATGACATATTGTGCGTTGACGGGGGTGATATCGCCGTGCTCGTGCTAAATGACATCGACATGATTAAACCTCGCGAGGCGAGAACCGTGATGCGGTCCTCGGCCCTCGGGCAACTCGGCACGTGCATTCCCCATGCGATTGGCGCCAAACTCGCCAAGCCGGACAAGCGCGTGTTCGGGATAACCGGCGATGGCTCTTTCTTGTTCAACGTGCAAGAGCTCGACACAGCAATGAAGTATATCATTCCATTCGTTGTTGTCATCGCGGACAATTGCAAGTGGGGAATGATGGCTAATCGGGAGAAAGTAGAATTCAAAAAACGGGATCCATTCTGCGTCGACTTATGCAGCGATTACGTGAGCATCGCGAAGGGGTTTGGTTGCTACGCTGAACGGGTCGAGGACCCGGCGCAAATCAAGCCCGCGCTGCAGCGTGCCGTGGATTCCATGCTGCCCGCGGTCTTACAAGTGCCTATCAAGTTCGTGACACCGCCAGGGACAACCATCTTGCAATCATTTAAAAATCTCAAGTTTTAATATTTTTTTATAAACAACTTTGTTGATTCCAAGAAGAAAGGAAAATGAAATCCTTTACGCAAGAATGGTTGCCGTGTCGAAGATCGTGTTGGTTTCCGCGTGGATGGCATTCACGACCATTGCCGTTGCATTCACGTCGACCCGGCCATAGCCGTACCCAGAGCTTTCAGCACCACCGATACCGATCCCATAGTACAATGTCCCGGTAAGGTTGTATTTCCAAAAACCGTGCCAATGGCCAGAAAACACCGCATCTATGTTATAAGCGGATGCGAGGGCGACGATTTGAGTTCCTATGGCACCGCTTCCCCCCGTGTCAGCCGGATTGCTCGCGACCGAGCCGTCCCAGAAGACAGGCGGCGCGTGCACGGCGAGTATCGTGAACGAGCTGTTGGCGTGCGCTTGCAAGTCTTCCTCCATCCACATGTAGATATTCGCCGGGATATAACTCCAATATGCATTCGACACGTTCCACGGATCGAGGAGGATGCAGTGCACCTGGCCATAGGTAAACGAATACGTCGTCGGATCGTAACGGTAAAACAACGGGAGGTTCCTGCCAACCGTGTCATCGTGGCGCTCGTGGTTCCCGAACGACACGGCATGGGAATAATTGCACGCGAAGTCGTTCGTGCAGATGTCCTCGAGCCAGAGCTTCCACGTTTGCCGGTCGACGCCGCGCGCGGTGATATCCCCGCAACAGACCGAGAACTCCCTCTTCTTCCCAGCGAGCTGCGTCTGCTGTTCCATGATAGCGGGCATGTTCGGTCCCGTGATGGCCGCATCGTAGGGATTGTTCTCGCGAGGGTCGCTCCACACGCAGAAGGAAAACGTGGCGTTCCCGACCGGCGCTGTCTTGAAGGATTTCATACCCGCGTTCAGCAAGTCAACGCGGTAGTAATAAGTCGTGTTTGGCAGAAGCCCGTCGATCCGCACGTGGTGGAACTGGCTGAAGTCCGAGCTGGTTGCCGTGAAATCCAAGTGATCCGGTGACGAGCCATAGCGGACCGAGGACCCGGTTGTCCACGAGCTGTGCCAGTTGACCGTGATGCCCGTTGAAGCATCCTGGTTGTTCGACCAGGTGAGATAAGGGCCTGCGTCGTAGAACCAAAACGGGATATTCGGCGACGCGAAGTACAGCATGATGCCACTACCGCCAACGGACAGCACCGCGAGGATACTTGAAATCACGGTCAAGGATTTTTTCAACGGCCTGTGCCGGATGCATTTATACAAGACCGCAATGAGCAAAAACATAATCAAGCCGATCAAGGCAAGCGCAATGGGGAATATGGTCTGCACCATCGTGATCGTTTCGGGATAGGTATAAGGGTAGTAAAAGTACATTTGCCCGCCACTCGCGAAGAAGATGTAAAAAATGATGACGAAAAACGTGCCTGCTGCCACCACCGTGATGCCAAAGATGATTTTCAACCGGTCCAAGACCGTTTGGTTTCGGCTTCCTTGTTTACCAGATTGTGCCATGAACGTTCACATTTGATGATTTTGATCATTGATTCGTTTTGATCCAGACTTGCATCGGGCCGGGTGCCAGATTCCCCCACGTGAAATACGGGATGGCCTTGAAGGCCACGGCTTGCCCCGTGGCAGTGTCGATAGCCGTGCCGGATACTGTCGAGATACCGCCAAGTAAATTGGCCTCATACTCGACGTGAAGCGGGTCCGTGATATCAACAACCACCTTGTCATAGACGTACCACGGGTTGCCCGCGGCCTCGATGCAATACACCAGCGGGCCTTTCTTCAGGGCAATCCTGCCCTGGTTGCACTTCTCCTTTGGATGGGGCATGAGAAACTCGACCGGTGCATCGAACGCAATCGAGATCACGTCACCGGAATGCCACGTGCGCGAGATCTCCACGTACGTGCCCCATTCTGTCGTTGCTCCGGTCTTCTCTTCGTTAACCGTTATCGCTGCGTCGTGCGCCCACGCGGGAACCCGAAGCTTCATAGTGAATTCCTTCGATGACGGCAGCGTCAAGGTCAACGTAGCCTTGGTTGTCCAGGGGAATTGGCTCTCCATAATGATGGTTACCCGGGATCCATCACCGAGCATCGTTTCGAGCGAGCTTCCAATGTACTGGTGGATCCAAATCGTGCCCTTGCAATCGGTCGATGCAACGTATTGCGCGAGCGAGCTCACGATCCGGCCGATGTTCGGCGGGCAGCACGCGCAATTGAACCATTCCTGGTGCGGCCGGCCGCTGCGAACCGCGAGAGGATTCGTGTACCTGTATCCTTTTCCATCGATCGACCAGCCGGCAAGGATAGCGTTGTACAAGGTCAATTCCATCAAGTCCGCGTGCTTTGCATCGCCCGTGGCTTGCAGCATGCGCCAGTTCCACAAGAAGCTGCCGATGGCGGCGCACGTCTCGCAATACGCATGTTCATTGCCGAGCTCGTGGTCGCGACCAAAGCCTTCCACGAGCGGGATCGCACCTATCCCGCCCGTTGCGTACATACGCCGCTCGGCCATCCGGTTCCAGATCGAGTCCAGCGACCCCTTCAGTTGCTCGTCGCCGGTTTCCATGAACAGGTCCGTCATCGCGCAATACATGTACGTTGCTCGCACGGCGTGGCCAACCGGCTCGCGTTGCTCACGAACAGGCACGTGCTGCTCCTCGTACTTGCCGGAAAGATAACTCGATGCAAACCGGAGCTTGTCGCTGGTGATTGCCTTTGCTGCTTCCCAGCCACGCTTTACGATTGGCTTTGATATGGCCCCATGCTCCGCTTCCCATCTTGCAAGGTTCGCATCTTGGCGCCGTAGCAACTTCGCGATGGCACTTGCGTTTTTCAACGCCGTGCGGGTTAGATGCGGGTTCTTCCCCCGCTTGTTTATGAATCTGCCCGCTAGATCGAGATATTTCTGTTCGCCGGTGCACCGGTACAGTCTCACGAGGGCGAGCTCGATCTCTTGATGTCCGGGAACAAAATCGGGATTGGTTCCCTCGGGATCGAACTGGATCAAGAAATCGGCGAATTGTTTCGCCACGCCAAGCAAATCATCCTTGTTGAAAAGCAAGGAACGCGCCACAGCAGCCTCGATCAAGTGGCCCCCGCAATACATCTCGTGCATGGTGTAGAACCACTTCATGCGCTCGCCGGGGAAGTTGATCGAGAAATATGTGTTGACGTACCCATCCGTTTGCTGGGCCTTCACAATCAGCGCGACGACATCATCTATAGCCTTTTGCAACTGCTCATCCTTGAATCTATAAAGGGCATACGTGGCGGCCTCTACCCATTTATACAAGTCGGAATCGTAATAAAACATACCCACGAACGCCGATTTCAAAACGCCCGCGGCAACCTGAAAATTGTCCACGTGGTGAAAGCTCTCGAGCATCTCGTGCTGACGAGGAAGGCTCGTTGAAGCCATCAAGGACTGGCGCGGTGACCAGAACGGGTCTTTTATAACCGTATTTTCCATGGGCATGGGCCATATAACCGCGTGCAGTGGTTTTTGAATCGTGGTTGCCATGTTAACTACCGGGAGTGTAATGCTTGACATTCTTTTCCACGTCGAGACCTTGAACCGTGATTTTTTTCATGGTCGCGATCCCAAATCCCCTCGCTTCTGCAATGGTGAGATACTTGCACGCGGCGAGATCCTGCCCCATAAGATAGGACCCGACCGTATCGAGCGCGACGAAATCCCGGCTCGCGAGGAGCAGCCCGTGGTTCATTGGATTGCCCGCGATCTCAGATCCCTCGCTGCCAACGGTCCCATCGATGATCGAGAAGGGCGACTTGGCACGAAAATATGAATACAGGTCCACGATTTTCTCGTGGAGCCGGGAATGCATGATGCTCTTGTAGCTGAGCGTGCCCATGAAGTTTTTCATAGACAGCGTTGTCACGGCCATCGTGTGCGTCTTCAAGGCGGGCAGCGAGATGATGCAGTCGCATTCGAACGCGTGCCGTGCTATATCCACGTTTCCTTTCAATGCTTTCGCCCCAGGGATCTGGATCGTCACCTTGTCGTCGCTGTTGAAATCGATCAAGCCAACGCCGTATTTCTTGCACAGCTCGGGTAAGCCATTGATTTCAAACGATCGGTTTGTTTCATTCGTGAACCCTCCCTCGCCGATGGTGACGCGGGCTCGCGGGCTGGCTGCTTTCACGTACTGTATCACGCTTTCGATGACCAGAGGCGATGTCGTGTTTCCTTGGTGCCAGTCCTCGGCAATCACGTAATTCGGTTTCAAGATGATGTCCTTAACATGCTGCAAAATTCCATCGATATCGAGGCGCTTGATGAGACTGTGCATTGCCTCCGGGACGTCCTTCATGTCCGAAACGTGATCGCCAAAAACCGTGAAAGGTGGAGGTGAATTCATGGTTGCTCTCCATCGAGATCGAAGAGTTGATCCGTTTGGTCAAGAACGCCAATAGCCTGCTCGATCAGTTTCTTGATGTTCCTGATCCGATCCGAGTCTAGGTCTGCTTGGACGGAGGTGTATTTCTTCAAGACTTCTCTTGCTTGGTAGATGAGGCTTTTCAATTCATCCAGGGCGTAATATGCATCGTGTTCCGTCCTTTTTTCCGAGAGTTCTTGATTTTTCGGCGTTTTTGAGGAAAGTGTGAGTGAACTAATGATGAGCTTTGACAATGTCGTTATCTTTTCGATGTTCAAGCCGGGTTCCCGAGGCGGTTTCATGTTTACGGTTGTCCCGGTTTTCTTTATGTTTTTAAGCCATTCTTTCAAGGTCTTGGATAATGCGGGTAATGAGTTGTCGAATATATTCAAGTGCTTCAGTGAGACGAGCTTGATCACGGACTCAGGTAGCGAGAGTAACTGGTTTTTCTCTAAATTTAAGGTCTCGAGCGCGTGCAAGTTGCCAATAGCGTCAGGTAACGATCTCAACTGATTTCCTTGCAGATCAAGCCTCCTCAGCCCTTTAATATCACCAATGGAATCAGGAATCAAGTTGATCATGTTCTCATCGAGAATCAAGCTCTCCAAGTTTTCAAGAGCGTTGATATCTTCGGGTACCGCGATGATGCGGTTTTTCCCGAGATCCAGAACGACGAGCGAAGCGACATTGACGAGGGATGTGGGGAAAAAGTTCAACTCGTTCTGATGCAGATACAAGTGTTTCAAGCATTCCAGCTTTTCGAGATGCTCAGGAAATTCGGCGATTTGATTGTTGATCAAGCTCAGTTCTTGTAATGCTTTCAAGTCAGTAATAGGGCCCGGGATATCGGAGATCTGGTTATTATCTAGGATCAACGACGTGAGCATCGAAAGCTTGCCTATCGATTTCGGCAAGGCCGCGAGCTTGTTGTTGCTTGCATTGATCTCCTTCAAAGCAGTCAATGAACCGATGATTTCCGGTAATTTTTGCAATTTATTGTTCTGGATCATTAATTTATCGAGCTTCTTCAAGTTACTGATCGTTTCTGGAAGCTCGATGATTTGATTATCATTTAGTTGCAATTCCGTGAGATCGACCAGTTCGCCGATCAATGAAGGTAACGCCACGAGTTGATTGTTGAAAAGAGTTAGTTCCACGAGTGACACGAGCGAACCAATGGAATTAGGAAGCGATTTTATTTTATTATTGTTCAAAATAAGTCGTTTCAACGATGTTGGAAGCTTGGAAGGGATCGTGGTGAGCTGGTTGTTATCCAGGATGAGTTCCTGCAAGTTCTTGAGCCGGTCGAGCACGTTGGGAAGTGTGCTGAGGCGATTGTAGCCTAGATGCAGTACCTTTAGTGATTTGAGATTGCCAAATGATTCAGGAACCTTGTCGATCTGGTTTCCCTCCAAGCAAAATTGCTCCAATTGAGGAAGATTCCCCATACTTATGGGAATTGACACGATCTGGTTGAATTTCAAGGAAAGTATCTTGAGAAGCTCAAAGTTTCCGATTGCTTCTGGCAAGGCGATTAAATTATTATCGTTCAAATGCAGTGTGTTGAGGGTTGCCAGGTCCGAGAAGTTTTCAGGCAACATCGAGAGCCCGCGCTTATTGATGGCCAGCTTTTGAACTCTTCCATCATCTGCCACGAATCCAAAGCTTTCCTCATCCACATCCTTGACCGGGGGAATAGGCTCGCCGAGAACCTCTTCGATAGCCTTGAGCACGTCGTACTGAATGTGGAAAAGCGGCACGCCTTGATAATAGGCCAAAATCTCGGTCATAGTAAGCCAGCGCTTTTAAATCGGTGTTTTAGAGGTGAGCTATCTTCGGTAATATCCTTATAGTACTATCGAAAAAAGTTTTAGACTTACTTACAAAAAGTATTAGAAACGCCATCGATTAGAACCTTCATCTTAGCTAGTTCCATAAAGGAATAAAATGGCAAGAGGAAGATAATCACGACACTGAAACAGCAACGCATTTTGGCAATCGAGGCACATCCCGATGACCTCGCCTTCTTCTACGGCGGGTACATCGCCAAGATGATCGCGGAAGGACACGTCGTGCGCGTGCTCACGGTCACGAATGGCGATCAGTCCACGTGCGACCCCGCGTTGTCGGTGAAGGACATCGTGTCCATATTAACGAAAGAACATGCAAAAGCGATGGATATCGTCGGGGTGAAGGACCAGCGCTATCTCGATGGCTTCACGAACCATTTTATGTTCTCTAGCGAAATCCAGCTTAAGCTTCGGGAAACGCTCATCCGGGAAATCCGCGAGTTTAAGCCCGATACGGTCATCACGTTCGACATCGCCGATGCATTCGAGGAGAATCCCGATCATCGATTGCTTGCTCGCGTTGGCTTGCAATCCGCATCATTCGCTGCATATCCGCTGATCCATCCCGAGCAGCTGAAAGATGGCTTGAAACCGCACTTCACGGGACGGATGCTCCTCGCGCCAACGAAACAACCGAACGTGTTCGTCGATATCGCCGAGGAACCGCTCGACAAGAAAAAAGCCGCGGGAGGTGCGTACAAGTCGCAGCTCGACCTCATGTTTACCGAACTCAAGTTCCGGGCGCAGACCATGGGCTTGGAACCCGATCTCGACGATATCTCGCCGCAGGACTTGTGGGAAAGCGTGTGCGAGTCTATGGCAGAGGAAACCGCCAAAGCATCCATTGCATTCTACGCACAGCACAAGAATATCGCCCCGCGCATCAAGCTGATGTTCGCGGAAGCATTCCGCATGCAATACCTCGGCGCCATGGAAAAGATCCACGATTATTTGCCGAAGGAATACTTAACATTGTGAGGGAGACACCATGAAAGACCCGCAAAAGGACGAGGCGTGCAAGAAACTATACGCGGAGATGCTCCCGCGCTTGTTCGATTACGTTGATAAAAATGCCGCGGAACGGCCGGACGACACCGCGATCATCGAGTATAACACGGATATTAAGGTCTCATGGAAGGAATTTTACCAGTCCACCAAGGCGTTCGCTGCCAAGCTGCTCGACATGGGCATCAAGAAGGGCGACGTGGTCGCGTCGATGCTGGTCTTGCTCAAGGAACACGTGTATCTCATGTACGCGTGTTATCGCATTGGCGCCATCATGGCCCCGCTCGACCCGCGATTGAAGGAACGCGAGCTCGATTATTGCTTCGAAAAGATGAAGCCAAAAGCCTTCTTTTTTCTTGGACGGGTGGAGGTGAAGAAGGAGGGCAAGACCGAGGTCAACGATTTCCGTCCCATGGTCTCGAGCATGATGGACAAGCACGGCGACACTTGCAAGCACTGGATCCAGTTCGATTTTCTCCCGAATCTCATCATCGACGGCGCGACGAGCGTGCGTGAATTCGCCATGGACGTGAAACGATGCTTCTTACAAGCCATGATGACCGGCAGCGTGCGTGACGCGCAGAAGCAGGTTGGAAAGCGCGACCCGTGCTTGATCATCTTCACGACCGGCTCCACGGGCAGGCCGAAGCCGGCGCTGATTTGCCACGAGAACGTGATCGTCCAGAACATCGGCATCAAGGTGGCTTTTGACGTGACGGAAAGGGACCGTATGTGCGTGAACCTGCCGCCGAGCCACGTCGGTTGCGTGACCGAGCAACTCGCGACGACCATTTACTCTGGAGGAACATGTGTGATCTTGCACATCTTCGACGCGGAAAAGACCCTCGATGCGATCGAGAAGTACAAGATCACGGCGTTTGGCCAGATTCCCTCGTTGTTTGCAATGCAGTGGCGTTTACCGAATTATAGCCGGTACGATCTATCGAGTCTGCGATTCGCCTTGTACGGCGGGCAGGCGGTCACGCGGGAGTTCCTGGAGAAACTGTCCAAGATGGCACCGAAGTTCGGTTCTGGCCTCGGCCTCACCGAAACCGCGGGCTTCGTGACCTACACGCCCCTCGATGGCACGGTCGACGACATCGCGTCGAGCATCGGCTTCGATATGCCCTTGTGCCCGATTTCCATCCGCGACCCGATGAAGCCCGATGGCACGGCCGGCGATCCAAAGCCGAAGGGACAGGTTGGCGAGATCACCTTTTCAGGCCCGCAAATCTTTCTTGGCTATATGAATGACGAGGAAAACACGCGCAAGACCGTCTCCAAGGATGATTTCTGCTATACCGGCGACCTCGGTTTCTATGACGAGAAGGGCTTGCATTTCGCCGGCCGCAGCAAGTTCGTCATCAAGCCGAAGGGATACCAGGTGTATCCGGCCGAGATCGAGGACTTCATCGCGGACCAGCTCAAGGACAAGGTCGAGCTCGTCGCGGTCATCGGTGTGCCCCACGATGTGTTCACGGAAGGCGCCATGGCGTTCGTGGAAAAGAAGGAAGGTGCCGTGCTGTCGTTAACGGATGTTACCAAGGTCTGCAAGGATATGGCCGCGTATAAACGCCCGAACCACGTTGTCATCCTTAACGAGGGCGAGATCCCCTTGAACCGCGTCAACAAGACCGATTACATAGCCTTGAAGAAACAAGCGTTGAAGATCGTGGATGAATTGCGGAGTAAAGGCAAGTGGGATAAAGCTTGACTCGGTACCTTGATATTTTTCATTCCTTTTTACCAGTTGATTCGGCTTTTTTTTCGTGAACCTTTTATCGACGTGCGTCTAATTCCCAAACAAGACTCCGGGGTGGCGCTGATTTGCCTCGGATCGGAGGAAAGGGATGAGATATGGAAAATATCGGATTACTTTTACGTAAAAATTGGAAAAAAAAGCTGATGTTCGTTCTAGGTATCGGGATGGTTTTTTGCTGCTTTTCACTTCAAGCAAAGTCTGGCGGGATAGTTGATCACCCGGCAATAACCGCTTCGGGAAGAATTCAAGCATCCAGCTTATTCAACGCCACGGCGGCGTGGGAAGGTGACAAGGTGCGTGTCGAGGCGACACCAATGAACATCGAGATATGGAACGTTTCGACGACGATGTATAACGGAAACACGTACAACATAACCGAACTGTCCTATGAGACACCTAACTGGAGAGATGCTATGCCCACTACTTGGCGCATCAACGGCACGCTGTTCACGCCAGCGAACGCATCTGGAGACCTTGGTCTGATGCCGGGGATAGTATTATTCCACGGTAATGGTGGTCGGCGGCAAGGAAATTATAACTACGCCCTTTCGTTCGTTGAATTGAACTGCACGGCCTTGTGCGTGGACCACGTTGGTCAAGGAGATAGTGAAGGCCCAGTGAGCACAATGGAGAATAATTTAGTGGCAGGCGACTTTAACAAAACCTCTTACTTCTATTTAATATTCTGCAACGGTATCCAGGCGGTTCGGGTTTTGCGAAGCTTCACGTCGATTGTGGACGTGAACCGAATCGGAGTTAGCGGGTTCTCTCTCGGTGGCTGGACTTCGGAAGTCATCAGTGCCATTTACAAGGACAAGATAACCCTTTCGATTCCGAGAGGTTGTGTTGTTGGGATTATTAACTCATCGGCCGAGAGCTCATTTTTTACTAACCTGAACATGACATATCAGCAATTTATGGATTACCATCAAACTCACCCGGGCGTTTTTGACTTTATAGATCCAATACATTACATAAATATGGCAGATTACCCAGACACGGCCATTATCATGGGCACGAATGACGAATATTTCAATTACACGGGCATCAACGAAACATACAATTTCATTCCAAACACGTCCCAGCACAAGTGGCTTCAAATTGTGGCCAACGGCCATCACGTCGCCTACGGGGATCAGATGCCACAATATCTTGTGTCTTACAAGTTTTTCGGGGGCCCAGTCCCGCCTGCGATCGACATCGTGCGCCGGGAAAAGGTGAATGCCGGTGCTTTCGAGCAACTCCGCGTCCAGGTGAACATTACGTGTACCGTGAACGCAAAATATGTGGAGATATGTTACCGATCAAAGGATATTTTTGCAGATCCGTGGCATACGGTCAACATTACCAAGGTCGAAGGCGGCGCGGACTCGTGGGTAGGGACGATCGATGCCGCGTGGTTGACATCCGAACTGGAATATTTCGCCAAAGTGACGCTGAACACCACGACGGGTAAGGTGTGGTTCACAAGCCCCATTATGACAGCAGGCGTCATGAATAATTACATCGCGTTCTTGCCCGTTTCGGGTATCGTCGCCGCGATCGCCCTCCCTGTCCTTCTCGTGCTCTGGGACCGGTACAAGGTAGAGGTCAAGGGTGTCGACGAGAAAAAACGTCGCGCTGCACGGTTACACTTTATTATCGAGAACGCGGCCATCGGCGCGAGCGAGTTTGGCGTTTTCGGGTCAATCGGGCTTATCTGGTATTACATTTCCCGAACCCAGCCATGGTCACTGGCATACATGATGCAAGCGTATTTCACGTACGAGCAAATGCTCAAGGGCGCGGCATTTTATCTCAGCACGTTGATTTTTGTTTATCTCATCGCGTGCGGTGTGACCGGCGCCATTAATCCTCTCGTGTCTGGCATCTTGAATACCCTCTGGCCGATATTGTTCTATGTAATGACAGCTGCAATCGGTGCATCCTTTGGAACGAGGGCAGACCCGTCGAGCCTCGGGCCTGGCTTCTCCTTATGCCTGGTAATGGCAATCGCCCAGGTCGGCATCTGGATCTGGAAACGTATCTATCACAAGCGGTTCGCCATCCCGAAAAGGAATCTCGTCATCTTGATAAAGGAAGCGGCGAACGCGCGGGGAAAGAAGTCGACAAATCCGTAATTGCACTCTTTTTTTTACCTTTATTTGATTATAGTAAGATAAAATACTCCAGTTTTAAAAATTAGGAAAGAAAATCGTCTTGATTGAAATAAAAAAAAGATTCACGAATCATGACATGATCAAGTTACCACACGCGGGACATTTCATCGTCGTGCCGCGGATCGGCACGGACGGGAGCGGCGCACCGCAATTAGGACATAATACAGCGCCTGAAACAGGGGCAGTTACCGATGCCATTGTTGGATTCATCGCGGAAATAAACTCTTTAGTTCCCGGGTCTATGTGGCCATAAATCAGTCCCCGCGTCACCATAGCGATCAAGACGCCCTCAGCTTTGTTATCGTCCATGTTCAGCTTCTCGCCGAGGTCTTTCAACGAGATCTTAGGATACACCCGGAGAATGCCCAGGACTTTTTGTTCGTTGGCCGACAAACCTTTGCTCAATGGTACCATGCCCGTGGTCTCAAGAGCGGCAATTTTTCTCCGATATGTGAGGAGTGCGGTTAGCAAAATAGCGCCTCCAAACCCTAAAAATAAAATGGCCATGCCCCAACCCATCATGGGTGGATCGTACGTCGGCGCGATCGCGAGCGACGCGATTCCGAAAATGAGCAAGCAGCCAGAGCAACAGAGGGTTATGTTCCGCTTGGTTGCCAGCTTGGCAGTAGGATCTTGCATGTCTTATCACATTTTTCCTCTTTCTTGAGTTTTTCAACTTTTGCTCGTTTAAACGATTGAGATACAATACCCTTATCGAGGGAATGGTTTATTAAACAACACCATCCGATACGGGAAAGGGAAAGAGCACTCCACAAACCAGCATTATGCAAAGTTTCAGGGCGCAATACTGTTATGCGTGGAAAATCAATTCAAGGGATCTATTAAAAAACAGATATCGCCTCTTTCAACGCGCAATGATGAAAAACAAGAAAAGAAAGTTAGGAATTTGGATATTTCACGCTTTTTCTTCGTCTGGGAGGATTCGCTCGGCTTTCTTGGCTTTGTCGGCTTCGCCGAGGGGGATAAATAGGCGCGAATCAGTCGGTACGATCACGGTCTTCTCCACGTTCGCGAAGGACAAGACTTGTTGTAGCCGCAGGTAAGCATCGGCACCTTGTTTTTGCAGCACTTCGAGCGATTGCGTCATTTTCTCGAGTTCCATTGCATTCTCGGCCGTTTTCTTGGTGCGGATTGCCTCGGCTTCGCCTTTTGCTTGCTCGATGGCCGCTTCAGCCTTGATCTTCGCGAGGCCGAGTTGACGAGCGCTCTCGTTGGCTTGCTCGATCTGGATCAAGGTTGCCTTGGACTTCTCGATCTCGGTCTTGCCTTGGACCAGATGTCGTTCAGCTTCGAGCTCGGCATCCTGGTGGATCTTGTTCACATACACTTCCATGTTCGACTTGATGGCGGAATTCAACTGCGCCGCGATCGCTGGATCCTCTGGAGCAATTCTTTTAATATCGATCCCGAAGATCTCGAAGCCATTTTCTGCGAACAAGTAAGCATCCTTATCGTTGCCAAACACGGCGAGCTTGACAAGGTCGGCGGCTTTCGGATGGAATTCCTCGAAGTTGTATTTCGCCGCGGCCTCCCGGATGATTGCCGACATGGTCTCGGTCGCGAAGCCGATCAAGTCCTCGACCGCGAAGATCTTCTCGGGGTGGTCCTTGTCGACGCGGAAGCGCCACTTGTAGCGCAACAGGATGAGCAACACGGCGTTATCCTTCGTCCTGACGCTGATCTCGTCGGTACTGAAGACCGGGCCAAGCATTACGCTCCAGATCTTGAGCACGTTCGGCTTTTTCGGCGTGGAACCGCTGATTGACATGATATACAGTTTCTCGAACGGGCCGAGCAGGATGATCTTCGGGCCGAACTCGATGCGCTGGGATTGCCCCGCGGTGATCATGGCAGCTTCGGCCTTGTTGAGCATAAGCGGGATGGCCTTGGACGCGTCGAACTTGGTAGGATCGAGCTTGAGTGCCGCGAGCTCGCGATCGCTGTATTCCTTCTTGAACGGCTCTTCCTCTGGAAGCATCATAAACGTCTTCGGCCCGCGTTCAAGCCGGACATCCCCGGTCCTGATGTTCTTGATGTACATGCCCTCGTCGGGACCGAGGCTCACCGCCCGGACGAACCGCTCCACCGCCGCGTACTTGTGGGGAATGTAATGCGTCGGGCCTTGAAGGATCCACAAGTCTCCAGCTTTTCGAGCGACGCCGTTGTCTTCGAAATCCCTGACGGCCTTGACGAGCAATCCGGTGTCCCGTATTAGGATGTACTCGTCGTTGATGCGGTTGTCTTCGAGTTCCTCCCCGGGATAGAGCGAGAACATAGTAGGGCCGACTCGCATCTCCCGGTCACCGTGTCGTATATCTCCACGCTTCGCATCGAACGGGTTGAGGATGATCGCGTATTGGCGCTCCTTCACGATCAACTTGGGCTTGATTGGTCCATACAAGGCCTCGTTCGATTCGAGGGGGCCACGATACGGTCCTTCAACGAGACGAACGACACCCGTGTTGTTGTTGATCACGTGGCAATACTGGAGTTTCGTGAGCAACAAAATGTTTTCCCTAGGCTCCCTTTCCAACAATATCACCATAATGATGACGCCGCATCTACCTTATAAGATTATCTAGCTTAACAACGCCTTTTTCGTGAGAGATAGCAAAAAATGAAGAGCATTGGGGTCAAAACGAGTTGATGAATTCGAGGATTCCGCGCATGGAACAATCCCCCATTTCATCGAAGACGCGATCCAGGGAAAAGAGCCCGTTCAGCAGCTTTTCGCGCTTCACGTAAGCCTGCACGGATTCCAGTGCTTGCTTGTACTGCTCGCGCTCGATCCCGTTCTTGCCGGGCGCATATTCGATGCCGATCTCGTCGAAAAACTTCTTGAGCGCCTCGACCTTGAACACGGCTTTCTCCCGCTGGAGCTTCAGCACGACTAGCACGTTCAGCCCGATCAGGTTGCCGTGCAAGTAATGGCCGTGCGTGATATCCTCCAGGCAATACGCCAGGAAATGCTCACCGCCTTCTTCTGGGCGAGCATTGCCCCAGGCCTCGCAAATGCGGACCTCGTCGACGTAACCTTTGACCAGGGCGTCGATGCCTTTGTTGTTGACAACCTTAATGTTCTTTGCCTGTTTCATCAAGTCCTCGACGATCTTCTTGGCCTCGTCAAACACCTTCTGGTCAAACTTGTCGTGAAACGTGTCGCGAGCAATGAGCCAATCGCCGAGCGCCGTCGTGATCGAGATCGTGTCTGATACACCTGCACGGTTCAATGCCTTCGGCGCTTGCTTCACGATCGAGTAATCGACGAGTATCCGTGAAGGCTGGACATCCCCGACGTACCGCACCTTGTGATCGACGCGCACGGCGATGGACGTGCAGAGCCACGCGTCGACCGAGATGATTGACGGGGCGATGATGAGTGGAATGTTCCATTTCCACGACAAATACTTGGCCGTGTCGCATGACGTGCCGCCACCAAACCCGACGAGCCATTTTGCCTTCTTTCGTTCTTTTTCCAGACTTTCCAGGTGCTCCACTTGCATGTCACGGTTGAAAATGATGTCTCTTGGCTGGTTCTTCAGTTTCGGCTTGAGCAGTGCCCATGGCTCTTCCATCGTGACGAGGATGTAATCATCAAGCATGTTGAACGTGTCGGAAAGGATGGTTTCCCCGAATTCGGGTTTTGCCTTGACTATGATATTCGCCCCGGCGCATTATCACGGTTCCGGTAATGTTGAATCGCATTTTAGGGTTTCGGTGCATCAACGCACGACATGTGGTCATAACTTTCACGAAGAAACCGGGTTCAATTTTGTCGTGCATATTTTATTGAACTATCACGGCCTAAAGGACATAAATTCTTCTTTCATCGACCCGTGCCATCGCGGGAACGGGTCTTTTCGGACTTCCAGAAGCGTTGATTCCCGTCGTTCCAGCGTGTGTTGAATTTCTGGAGAACCTTTTTTCATCCTTCTGCGATTTATTCGATAAATTATTCGATAAAAACATCCGTGAATTTAATAAATCCACGCACTATTTTGTGAATACAATTCTCCCATTTTATATAATCACAAAATCAAGATGATAACATGAAGGTTACGACACTCCTTTTGCCCATCCTTGTTTTAACCACGATGGCCAGCATCGCGATTGCCTTTTCTGCGCAAGTTCCCGGTACCAACGATACAAGCTTCGTGGTAACAAATCGTGGCATCGATACAAGTAATAGAAACACGCAACAACCAGAAAATGGTCTTTGGTGCGAATATGTAAGTTATCAAGTTATCAATGGCACCGTGACTAACGCATCTTGGATGTATGTTAACGTGACATACATTAACGCCACCCATTATCGAATCGCTGTAGAGGAACTATACGATAACCAAAATACGCTACATCGGGGGTGGTATGTTGTCGAACAAGCATCGAGCATCGTCGTAGAAATCTCGCCTGGATATTGGCCTATTACCGGATCTCGGGATAACTTCATAGCTCCAAATGAATCCGCGATATCCACGGATATTGGTCCATACATGATGTATAGCGCCCCGGACACCTACAATGTCACCAGAATTGAATATTCAAACATCTGGAGCGAGAATCTTATGGTCTTGCAAGGGAAGACTGTAGCAGAAAACGTGACTGCCAAATATCTCATCAATTCTGGCTTGCTGGTCTCGATTTACGTCAACGATTCCCATCCCGGAGATCTTCTGCCTTCTTACCAGGCGATAGAACTCGGCCGCACGAACATCAACGCGATCGGGAATTATTATCCGGCAATGCCAGCCCACGAGCCATGGCTGCGGTATGACATAAGCTACGTGAACAGAACAACCGGCACGATGAAACCGCTCGCATCAGAATTTGCAGTGATTGATAAGTTTTCACCCACCGGTTATAACTTGTCGCTCGCTGTAACTGGTAACTTCGGAAGCAATAACACGTTCAGCACAATCAATTTCAACATTAGCTGCGACACGGTCATTCGCTTGATGGATAGCGACTGGCGGGGTCCATTCCCGTTCAACATGTCGGGCGTTGTCATGGGCCTAAATACTCTTCAATATGACCCGACGTGGAATTATCCGGGACAAATCGTCGCGATGTCAATGACCCCCTTTGGAAGTTCAAATGCAATCATCATTCCTGCCGTGGTAAGTGGCCTCCAAACCTTTAGAGGTGTTTCTTGCTGGAAGATCGATTCATTACCTGGCACCCACATGCAAGCAA
>JAUQYW010000025.1 GCA_030587525.1 Candidatus Sigynarchaeota archaeon
CGCCTTCCTGATCGAGCACCACGATGATCCCGCGATCGCCGAACACATCCAAGCCATCTTGGAAACCGGGACCCAGCCGAACATGGAACCTGCACCCCCAGAAGGCTTGATCTTGTGGGACGTGACCTATACGCTGAATGTTCGATGGCAATCCATCGATGATTGCCGCAACCAGTTCATCAAGGCCATGAAAAAGCGGTACCTGGCAGAGCAGACACGGGCGTCCATCGCGAGCAGCGTTTTCTGGGCGACAAGAACTGCCGGACTTGAAAAAAAAGATGATAACGAAAAGAAATAATAAATTAAACATTTCTTACTTTATCGGCGTCCCGAGGTCGAAGAATTTCTTTTCCCGGCGAACTAGCGACTGGAGAACCGGCACGCAGTCGGTTAACGGGACGCGGATTTGCTTCGTGGTGTCCCGGTCGCGTATCGTGACAGTCCCGTCCTCGTTGGTCTGGTAATCGATCGTGAAGCAAAACGGTGTGCCGATCTCGTCGGCCCGGGCATAGCGGCGGCCGATCTGGCCGGCGTGGTCATAAAACACGGGAATGCCAGCTGCCTTGATCGCCTTGAAGAGTTCGATGGCTTTTTTCGTGAGCTCGGGCTTCTTCATAAGCGGGTAGACCATAGCACTGAACGGGGCGATGTGGGGCTGGATCTGGAACCAATCCCACTCCCGGTCGGAATCGTTTTTCTTCGCGGCCCCCTTTTCGATCGCGGGGCGATACGCGTGCTCCAAGATGCTGTAAAGCGCGCGTTCCACGCCAAACGATGGCTCGACCACGTGGGGCACGACCTTTTTCAGCGGCTGGTTGGCTTTCTGCACGTCGGCCTCCAGCTTGATGCCGCTGTTCTTGGCATGCGTGGAAAGATCGTGGTTCGTGCGGTAGGCGATGCCCACGGCTTCCTTCCAACCCATGTCGAGCTTTATCTCCAGGTCAAAATTGCCCTTTGAATAAAACGGGGTTTCGGTCTCGAGCAAGTGACGGAACCGCAATGCCTCGTAAGGAATGCCGATGGATTGGTAGAACTCGAAAACCTTGCCCACGAAATACGCCTGGATGTTGTTGGGAAAAACGCCTTTATTCATTGCTTCCCCGATCGTGATCTCGACTATGTCGTCGGCGGTCTCTTCCTTGGCCTGTGTCTCGCGGGTGATCAGGTTGATCCTCGTTTCCTTGACCGCATCAAAATCCGGGTGCACCGGCTCGTCGGGATCGAAGAAAAACTCGATTTCCATCTGCGTGAAGCCGCGCATGCGGATCAAGCCTTGGCGAGGCGAGATCTCGTTGCGATAGCTGTTCCCGATCTGGCAAATGCCGAACGGGAGCTGTGCCCGCATGGTCTGGAAGACCCGCTTGAAATCGCAGAAGATGCTCTGGGCTGTTTCCGGCCGCAAATATGACCGCTTGGAATTTTTCGAAGGCCCGACGTCCGTCTTGAGCATGAGGTTGAAATCCTCGACCGGCGCCAGGCTTCCCCCGCATTCCGTGCATTTCACGTCGTGCTTCTTGATCGCATCCTGGATCTGCGGCGTCGTCAAGCCCTCGGTCTTCATACCGACCACCTTTTCGAGCAAGTGGTCCGCTCGTAGCTGGGCGTTGCATTTGCTACAAGAGACCAGCGGGTCCGAGAAGGATGAGACGTGGCCACTCGCAATGAAGACCTCTTCGGGATTCACGATTGCACCTTCGATCTCGTAGATCAACGGGTCGATCGATGACCACACGAAGAATTCGCGCCACGCTTTCTTTATATTCTCCCGCATCTGTATACCATTCGGAAGAAAGTCATAAAACCCGGCAAGACCGTTCCCGTAGATTTCCGCGGTCTGTACCAAAAAACCACGCCGGACCAAGAGATCCATAACCACGTCCAGCATGGGCTTCTTTTTTTCGGACATGATTCCATTCACTTGCGTGATTGAATGAACGAGAATTTATTATGGCTCGCGGCAAAGTGATGATCAGCACGACGGGTGTTATTCCATGGATGACCAGCTCTTCAAGATCGGCATTGCATTCGAAGGAAACGAACCTGGAAACGATGCCTTGACCTTCAATTTTCTCGTGCTACCAAAAGGTGGGCGCATGGTCATCAATCCGAAGTTTTTATCGCAACTCTTGATTCTAGCCCGGGAAAACAAGAATCCGGAATACACCTACACGCAATCGATCAAGGTGGCACAAACTGGGCAAGGTACACCGCTCGCCCGGTTTTACATGAATTTTTACGTGCTTTTCTTCACGAAAAAGGACAACGGCAAAAAACGTGGCATTTTCATCTCGTTCGACAAGGACAAGCAGGGCCTCGTGAGTGCCGTGTGGCCGATCTCGTTCAGGGACGACGCGATCACGAGCCCGAAGCTCCTCATGGACGTCATCCACGACTTGAGCGTGCATCCCGAGCAATACGAGAACGTGAACTTGATCACGACGGCACCCATCGAGTGAACTCGCGTGCCATTTCACGCATCGGTCTTCTTGCAGCTTTCGCCTTCACCGCCCGTGAACTCGCCCCACCAGTCCTCGTATGATTTCACCATCCTTGACTGGCCATCCTTTCCCTTGAACCGGATCCCGCCGAACATGTTGATCGTGCTCGATTTCCCAGGAAACACCGTGACCTTGTCCGGCTTCAAGCTCGCGGGGCTAGCCGCCGGTGCAACGGGCGGCTCGCTTCCGACGGTTTCCTCACCCGGTGGCGTGATATCAAGATTCTCGATAATTTGCCCATTATTCCGATAGAACGCACTATGATTATCATCGATCGCCTTTTTCTGGTGCAGATGCTGGTAGTAGCTTGCCTCCGAGGCGAATTTTTCCTTGCACACCGGGCACTGGAACGACTCTTTAAACAGGTTCTCGATGAATTTTTTCGAGACCGACGAAATGTCGAAGCCCGACTCGGCGAGCGCGGGAGGCCTCTTCTTCAACGGCCGGGACGACCGCACACCCGACGCCGCGCCGTGGCACTTGTGGTGGCCGGCGAGCCGGCCAAACTTGTCGAACTCGAACATAACCTTGCAGCCGTGCGTGCATTCCCAGTAAAGTAGCTTCTGGCCGCAGAATTTGCAGGTGGTGGGAAATGACCGAAGGCGGCATGATCTGTCGTGTTTCATCGGGATTATCTTGGCACCACGGGGAAAAAACATTTGCTATAATGGCGCAAAGGAGGCATATTTTTTAGACCGACGAGACTAGTTGTATCCAGCATCGCTCGGCGGGTACCCATGAAAATCTACAACACGCTCTCCAAAGATTTGGAGGAATTCGTGCCATTGAATCCACCCAGGGTTACCATGTACGCGTGCGGCCCGACGGTCTACGATTCGCCGCACGTCGGCCACGCCAGGTCTGCGGTAGCATTTGACGTGATCCGGCGACACATGGAATACAAGGGGTTCGACGTGGTGTTCGCGCGAAATTTCACGGACATCGACGACAAGATGATCGCCCGTGCCAACCAGCGCGGCATCACGATCCTCCAATTGGCCAAGCAATACATTGCTGAATATGAGCTGGCCATGGACCAGCTCAACGTGAAGCACCCCGTGTTTGCACCAAGGGCCACGCATTTCATCGCCACCATAATCGAGTTCATCAAGGACCTGGAAGGAAAAGGCTTCGCGTATAGCAAGAACGGGAGCGTGTATTTCTCGGTGCCGAAGTTCGAGGCCTACGGGAAGCTCAGCCGCAAGCCCCAGAAGGAGATCGCCGACATCGGCCGCCGCGACTCGGAGGAATTTAGCGAGGACAAGGACGATCCCCGGGATTTTGCCTTGTGGAAAGCGCAGAAACCGGGCGAACCCGCGTGGGACTCGCCGTGGGGCAAGGGACGGCCGGGCTGGCACATCGAGTGCTCGGTCATGAGCTCGCACTTGCTCGGCGAGACCATCGACATCCACGGGGGTGGCCGGGACCTGATCTTCCCGCACCACGAGAACGAGATCGCGCAGAGCGAGGCTCGATCGGGCAAGCCGTTTTGCAGGTACTGGATCCACAACGGCTTTGTCACGGTCGACAAGGAAAAGATGTCGAAATCCCTCGGCAACTTTTTTACCGTGGAGCAGGTCTTGCGGGAGTACGAGGCGCCCGCGATCCGCTTGTTCCTCGTCAGTGCCCAGTACCGGAACCCGATCGACTATTCCAAGGACTTGCTAGACCAGGCCACGAAGAAATGGCAGAAGGTCAGGGACACGTGGTTCGCCTTGCTCGCCACGCTGGGCGACGACGTGAAGGCCGTGGATGCCTTGCCCGTTGCCAAGCAATCGCTCCCTTCCGATCTCGGGGACATCCTCGCGGAATTCGAATCTGCCATGGACGAGGACTTCAACACGCCACGTGCGCTCGCGTCGCTGTTCATCACGATCAAGATTGCCAACGAACATTTGATCAAGGAAAAGGATGAAACATACTTGAAAACCACGTACCAGGTCTTGAAAATCATTCTCGACGTTCTTGGTTTCGATGGCGTTTACCTGGACAGGTTTAAACCCGCAGGAAAGGATGCCGGCAAGCAACTCGACATCCTCGTCCGCCATTTCATCGAGGAACGGAACCAGGAACGCAAGGCCAAGAACTTCAAGAGGGCTGACGAGATACGTGTATTCCTCAAGTCCGCGGGCATCGAGTTGATGGATGGTAAGGACGGCACAACGTGGAAGCTTGCCAATTAGAAGCTTATACCCGTATTTTTCAACTACCAACTCTATCTTTCTTTAATAACGGTAAAGACAAAATTGAATTAAAATAGGATAAGGGTGCAAAAACGTGATCAAGATTCGGCATTTGTGGATATTGTTGACTATATCAGTTGGATTAATAATGTTTATTTTCCCGCATGCGATGACTATGAATTCGACTGCATCGACTGCATCATTGTGTAATATAAATGAATTTCTCGGTGTTTCTGCGAGCGATTCAACCCCTTCTGAAGTAGCACCGGAAAATGTGGCATTCTCCAACGCCCGGTTCACGCCCTCGCCCAATCCGAGCGAGGATGCAGGTTATACTTTTTGGGTCGGACATACGGCATTGGCGTGGTTCAGCCCGTCAAAGGTTTCATACAACGTGAATGGCACGATCTTTGTTATAAGGTTCCATAACAGTTCCACGACGGCACCAATAGGGATGAATCCGACAGGAACGATGACGAACTACTTGAGCGGTTACAACCCGAGCGAATGGCGCACGGGACTAGCGGATTGCACGAGCATCGTATATCATGGCTTGTATACGGGTATAGATCTGGTCTACTCATTTGCGGATGGAAAGTTGAAATACAAGTTCCAGATTGAGGCGGGGAGTGATCCGACATGTATCAACATGGCATTTGAGGCAATTACCTCGCTGGAGTTCATAAAGACCAAAGGGGATGGCGTAACAAGTTTCGAGGCTCGCATCGGGAACGCAACGTTTACCGACAGCGGACTTTGCGCGTGGCAACTAATCGGAGGAGTCCAAGTACCTGTGCCATGCCAGTTCGCACGCACGATGAACCAAGGCGTCACGTTCGTGGTTCAGCGAGTGGACGACAACGTGGCATTGATTATCGACCCGGTAGTCTTAGAATACAGCACTTTTCTGGGTGGTCCAAATAATGAGGATGGATTTGACATGTTCGTAGATGGCGGATATGCTTACATCACGGGTCAAGCTTATCCTGGTTATCCCTCAACGGGATCTGCGTATGACCCATCGCACAATGGTGGTACCGACGTGTTTGTCACCAAGCTGTCGACCAGCGGTGCGGGGCTAGTATACAGCACGTTTATTGGTGGAGGAAACTATGATGGCGGTTTCGATGTGTTCGTGGAAGATGGATACGCTTACATCACGGGTTACGCCCAGGCGGGCTTTCCAACGACAGCGGGCGCCTATGATACAAGCCAGAATGGTGACGCGGATGCATTCGTGGTAAAGTTGTCGAAAACTGGCGATGCGTTGATTTACAGCACGTTCCTTGGAGGTTCAGGTTCCGATCGCGGCTGCAATATTAAAGTGGAAGATGGATACGCGTACATCACGGGTTTTGCCTCCCCTGGCTTCCCAACGACAGCGGGTGCTAACGATACGAGCCACAATGGAGGCCTCGATACCTATATCGCGAAGCTCTCGCCGAACGGCTCAGTGCTGGTTTATAGCACGTTCCTCGGCGGCTCGGGTGACGATATACCAGATGAAATATCAGTAGTAGGTGGCAATGCTTATATTATTGGCTATACAACCGATGATGCGACCGATTTCCCTACGACCCCAGATGCTTACGATAGAACTAATAATGGTGGAACAGACGTATTCGTAACCGAATTATCAACAAGCGGTGGAGCTCTCGTGTACAGCACGATGATCGGCACTCCAGGTAACGATGGTGGATCAGGTATTGAAATAGAAGGTGGATATGCATATATCTCGGGTTTCGCCGCGTCAGGATTCCCGACGACCGTGGATGCTTATGATTCAAGTTTCAATGGTGTTTACGATGCGTTCCTGACTGTGATGGCGCTCAACAGTTCAGGGCTCATTTACAGCACGTATATCGGAGGTTCAGGTAGCGATGGTGCTAATAACATCTATATTGATAACGGGCGCATATACCTAACGGGCACGGCGCCCGTGGCCGTAACGAACTTCCCAACGACGGTAGACGCCTTTGAACCGGCACCCACCGGCCTACAAGACGCGTTCTTGACCATATTCATGCTAGATCCTATCCTTTTCGCATACAGCACGTTTATAGGAGGTACGGGCACAGACGCGGGATTTGCTGTCGCAGCAGAAAACGGGAATGCATACCTCATGGTCAATACCGCAAACTCCACTAGGAACTTCCCGGCTACAGGCAGTGCATTTGATAATACGCACAATGGAGGTAATGATGTGGTGGTCTGCAAGTTCGATATGGACGCTGATAATGATGGACTTGAAGACTTCTATGAACGCATTCTCGGCACAAATCCAGAAAAAATCGACACGGACGGGGATAATTTCCTTGATGGGTACGAGGTTCTTATGGGTACAAACGCTACCGATCCCGCGGATTTCCCTATCCTCTGGCAATCAGATTTCGATTACTTGAACGCGCAATTAAACGGCAACACGACCCTTTTAAATATCATCGTAGGTTTCGTGGCAGGCAATTGGACTTATTTGCAATCGATGCAGAACGCGATCTGGAGCAATTTTTCGGCAATCGAAGCTGCGCTTGCCGGTCTTGATGGGGTACTCGGTGACCTTGATGGTGACGGCCTCGCGGACTTGTACGAGATCGGGAACGGGACCAATCCGTGTCTCGTCGACACGGACAACGACAACCTCAACGATGCCTTCGAATTGAGAATCAACACGAATCCGGTTCTTGACGATACGGATGGTGACGGCTACATGGATGGCCGAGAATACATGGCCGGAACGGATCCGCTTGACGCGAATAGCTTTCCTGGAACCCCGCCCGGCGACGTGACGACATTTATCGTCGGTTGTATCGCGGTGGCCGGAATAATCGTCGGTTTTACAGCGATTTGGAAAATCAAGAAGAATTCGGTTGGAGGAAAAGCAAGAACTGCAATGGTGTAATGAATCAAAAAAAGGGAGGAATAATCACTCCCTTGCACCCAAAAGTTCGCATATTTGATTTATATCATTCGCATACGGCATCAAAAACAATCTTTTTTTTTACACGTGCAAATTCTGGATTAGTCCCGGGATTTAATGGATTCACATCAAATTAGGATAAGGATAACTCACGAATTAGAAAAAAGATCCTCGGCGAGCAAAAATCGCTCGCCTCGAACGATATAAGCATTTTCTGGGGGCGAAATGGAAGCAAGGCTAGCCCGTTGTTTATGCAACGGCTAGCCTCGCGTTCCCCTTCAAAATGCTAATGAAAGTATCGTGCTCTTCAAGGATTTGAAGAGAAGTCATCAAGGAACCGTCAGGCGGCTTCTCCGGGTCGCGCCCAATTTTTATCTAGATGATCGTGCCGCTGCACGTGCCTAATCGTTCAGAGATGGGAAGGGGTCCACCTCAGTCGCCGCCCTGCCAATTTTTTTCTCAGGTATTACCACAAAGGGGTACCGAAAGGAAAACTTGACTTGGGCGGTTCAATGATGACTAAGAATTTAGCGTGAATGCTTGGTTTAATAATGCTGTGTTTCGAGGAGAATACAAGACAATCAAAATTAAAATGAGATAAAAAGGAAAAACCGTTGACGTGGTTCATGCGCGCCGTGCTTTCCTCGTGGCAATGATAGCAGCAATCGCGGCAATCGCCACGATGGACAAGAGCCACGGTTCATAGCCCGGGATGGGGGGCGAGTTTTCAAGACAATCATTGTTATTAACAACGTTAGAAGTGCCTTCATCATGGAAACATTGCTCTATATTGTAATGCAGCACGTTATACGAAATCGTGTTGAAGCTGCAAGACGAACGCAAGAAAATACCATACTCGTTGTACGACGCGGTGTTGCCCGAGACCGTGTTGTTGGAACCGGAGTGTAAGACAATGCCCATGGCGGTGTTGTGCGACGCATTGTTTCCCGAGACCGTGTTGTTGGAACCGTTCAAATAAATGCCATCCTGAACGTTGTACGACGCATTGTTGCCCGAGACCGTGTTGTTGTTACCGGGGTTCAAGATAATGCCATGTTGGATGTTGTAGGACGCGTTGTTGCCCGAGACCGTGTTGTTGGAACCGTCCAAGAAAATACCAGCCCAATTATTGTTCGAAGCGTTGTTGCCCGAGACCGTGTTATTCTTGCCAGACACGAGAATGCCATCATAGGTGTTGTTCGACGCGGTGTTGCCCGATATCACGCTGTTGTTGGAACCGAGCGAGCGAATGCCATAGTCGTTGTTATACGACGCGGTGTTGCCCGAGACCGTGTTGTTGCTGCCAGAGCAATCAATGCCACTATACTCGTTGTGCGACGCGTTGTTGCCCGAGACCGTGTTATTGCTGCCAGAGCATGCAATGCCATCATAAATGCTGTACAACGCGGTGTTGCCCGATATCACGCTGTTGTTGGAACTGTATAAGAGAATACCATACCAGTTATTGGACGACGCGATGTTGCCAGAGACGTTCGCGTTCACGACATAAAAAAGCCGGATCCCGGCGTTGCTCGACCCCGAGTTAAACACGGTGCAGTTGCGAATGATGAAATGAGCAGTCGTGTTATATATGGAGATCGCTGACCCGGTGCCGCTGGCGTTGATGACCATATTTTGGATGATGTAGGGGGTGCCCGCCGTCCCGTCCCCGCTGCTCGATGCCGCCGCCAGCTCGGTGTTTCCATCGATAAGTATCTTAGGATCCGAGGCGTATAGAATGTCACCCGTCTCGCCAAGGAATTCATTCTTACCTTTCGTCTCGTGGGTCATTA
>JAUQYW010000058.1 GCA_030587525.1 Candidatus Sigynarchaeota archaeon
AGAAGATTTTATCCAAAAAACATATTCGATAAAAACGATGAATTAGATGCACTTAAACAAAAATGGTACGCCGGACATCTTTCTGCAATGAATGAAGACCCAATTTATGACACTGACTCTTCAGACTTGACAATATACAGATTCCTTTATTTAAGAACATTCAATAATCCCATAATGATAGAAGTTGCTGTTAAAAAGAATGAGAATAACCTAAAAGCAGTAATTCTATCAGGGGCAGGGGGTTATGAACCGGGCACCATCGAAAAAGAGATTAATAAAGCCTTAAATGAGAAAGAAATTCAGGAGATTGAAAAGTATATCGAGAAAATGGATTTCTGGAACTTGAAAACGAATGATGGTCAACTCGGATTGGATGGAAGTCAATGTATCTTTGAAGTACACGATAAAAGCAATAAATATCATATAATAGATAGATGGTCCCCGGAATATTATAGCGAGGACAACAAATATTACATCGAGTTAATTAATTATCTCTTAAATCTTGCCGATATCAACATACCTGAAGTTCAAGCCACTGGGGGCAAAGTAAAAAACATCGCAAAAAAATTAGATGAAAGGTTTTCAGGCGCGGCTGAAAGCACTTCGAAAAACTAGTCTCTTTTAAAAAGATTGTCCAGATCGTGCCCCTCAGCGTAACTATAATTCATCATCGCCGCAGCATTATGCGACTAGATTAAATGCCTTCTCATCATCGGGACTATGCTAACAACGCAAGAAAGGCTCTTAAAATTTGCGATGCAGCCCGAACCTTGTCTTTGATTGTGTTTCGCAAACGATCGTGGGAAGGTTTATGAACGCTCGATTCCAAGTAATGCTTGCCCCGATGACGAGCTAGTGGATAAGTCCGAGCCGTGGACGGCACTGACGACTTATAGTTACGCTGAGGGGCTTTTCTTGCCATCTGTTTTTTCACGGTCATCGAAGCTGCGGAAAAAAAGTGCCGGTTCCTTGGCATCGCGGAGATTTTCATTTTTGACACGTCATTTTACCCCGAAAGTTGCGACTAGGATCCACGGTATTTCTCTGTACCTCGTAAAAATCTGCACTCCCTCGCAAATTCCTTCTCGGATCCGAGCCGGATTCAAAAACCTTAAATATCGTGGGCGGGGTTGCCCACGCCAAAAAGGCACGTTTAAATACGAAGCCATATTGACACAGATTGCACTTTGCACGCCGCGTATCGTGCGACGAGCGAACACGGTCGTGTTCACCATCGGCACCTCAAAAGTCACGGCCTGCAAAGAGCTGCTTTCTTTTGCACGTTGAAAAGTCTTCAGCGCTTTATCTTTTCCAGAGCCCGAGAATGGTACCTCGCCCGGATCCGCGCATATTGGGAGAAGATCATGAAAATATTCTATCCTCGCGGCACGACACTCAAGAATTTATTTGATTACATAGACGATCCGTTCGTGCAACGCAAGGAAGGGAAACTCGATCAAAACATCGAGATGGACGACGCGAAAATCCTCCCGAACGAGGTTATGGACAAAATAATGGACGATGTGCGAAAACGCGATTACTCGATACTCGATCTACATTTTATGAAAGATACTGAAATACACCGGAATGCGTATCAGCGAAGCGGAAACCATCCGGATCGCAAGCGTGAATCTCACCGAGCGCGTGATAGTCACGGGACTCGTGAATGGGCATAGGAAGTCAGGTAAAGTGTACTTTTTCATCCCCCAACACCTAGCCGTTGATATTAAAAACTACTTGTATCTCGTGGCGATTCATGTATCTCGTGGCGATTCAAGCATATATCTCCTTTATATGCTTAGCACGACAATCTTTATGGAGGTCCGCATCGAATGTCAAAGAAAAAATGGATATACTTGATCGGTATTACTGTTGCATTTTTAACGCTGTTAGCATCAACCTTATCGCAAAATTCTTGCACGGCAGCAATCGGTACGGATTCGCGCGATGACGTGCAAGGTGGGACAATCGTCTCAGAGGAAAATGAAAGCTATAATGTTACTTGTGGAGCGTCATCAAGCGCGTCGTTCATCGATATAAAATCGATCACATGGGACAATGACAGCACGTACTTTTATGTGCAAGCCACGCTTTGGAATCCCACCGACTTCACCGAATACAATAGCGGGGACGCCGATATCGTTGTGAATTTCACCATTTTAGGTTCTGATGTAGTCCTTTATCATATTGAGTGTATTACCTTGATGGATTCGGGCTTTAACGGAACGATGTACTTATCCAATGAGACGCAATCAATAACGGGTTGTGGCTTATGCCTGGTTCTCACCAACTCGACGACATTGACATGGAAAACTCTCGCCACGTTCGTTTCAAGTAACATTCCTGAAGCCCTGGATACCAAGGACTCATGGAACATGAGTGCTTATTCTCTCTTCCAGACTACAAACACGATGGCGTGGGATGTCGTCAATTTTACCGGGTTTGAATCATACTACGGTATTCATTGCGTGCCTGGTAACTTCGTTACGGGATATGATCTCGTCCTTCTCCTCTGTGTGGCAGCTCTTTCCACGGCGTTTCTTGTCAAAAAACGAGCCAAATCAAGACGCAATTCATAAGTTCGCGTGAAGATAAAAACCGTTTTTTTTCCTTTTTTAGAATATTATCTCATGAACGAGAATGATTCAAGCTCTGTCCTTATATGATATCAAAGAATTTTCCTCGTGTTTACAGGGGAAAATAACATTTCGGGAGAAGAGAGGGATGCAGGGGCACTCATCTACACGAGGTCGACGATCGGGAGCGCGTTACTCGCGTTCGTCTTAGCTCGAGGAAATCCGGACGGCGCCTCGGCAACGCCTCGAATTTAAACGCCGTCGCTGCTTTGAGTCAAGTTTCACTGCATACGGCGAAAAAAAAATCAACGCTTTATCTTTTCCAGCAGTGCCGCGGCTTTCGACAAGGTTTCATCTTTCTTGCAGAAGCAAAACCGTGTTTGGCGGTCACCATCCCCGGGATTCGAGTAAAACGAACTACCCGGCACCGTGGCGATGCCCACGCCCTTGAGCAAGTCCATGGCGAGGTCCATGGCGTTCTTCAGTTTTTTCTCCTTCATGAAGCCATCGCAATCGCACATGATGTAATACGCGCCGGAAGGCTTCCACGGGCAGAGCTTGGTCTGCAGCAACGCCTTGTAGAGCGTGTCCCGTGCCTTCGTGTAAAAGTCCCGCAGCCAGTCGTAGTAGTCCACGCCAAGCGTGAGGGCGTACGCGGCGGCTTCCTGGAGCGGCGCGGCGGCGCCGACCGTGAGGAAGTCGTGGACTTTCTTGATCTCGGCGGTGATCCTAGGGCACGCGATTGCCCAGCCGACCCGCCAACCGGTCAATGAATAGGTCTTTGATATCGAGTTGATTGTGATGGACCGCTCCGCCATGCCTGGCAGCGCCGCGATGGAGACGTGCTCGTTGCCATCGTAGATGATGTGCTCGTATATTTCGTCCGTCACGGCGATAGTATCGTGCTGCTGGCATAGATCGGCGATGAAACCGAGCTCCTTCCGCGAAAAAACCTTGCCCGTGGGATTGTTCGGCGTGTTAATGATGATGGCTTTCGTCTTCTTGGTGAAGGCCTTGGCCAGCATGTCCTCGTCGTAATGCCAATCAGGTGGCTCGAGCCGTAAGAACCGCGGCGTCGCCCCGCTAAGCAGGCAATCGGGGCCGTAATTCTCATAAAAAGGCTCGAAGATGACGATCTCGTCGCCGGGGTTGATGATGGCCCGCAACGACGACATCATCGCTTCCGTGGAGCCACACGTGACGGTGATGCTTTTTTCGGGGTCCGCGTCGATCTTGTTAAACCGCTTCACCTTGGCCGCGATCGCATCCCGCAATGTCTTACTACCCCACGTTATCGAGTACTGGTTTATATCCTTGTTTATGGCGTCGCATGCTGCTTTCTTGATATCGTCGCGTGCTGGAAAATCTGGGAAGCCTTGAGCCAGGTTGATCGAGCCGGGGTGTTGCTTCGCTACTCTCGTCATCTCTCTAATAACAGACTCGCTGAATCGGCTCGTGACGCGTGATAAGTCCATACTTTTAAAAAGTAAAGGCATTTACAAACAATAAAGTGGCGGGAACCAAATCTGTACAAGTACAAGGATTGCCAGGTTGACTCGGGAGACTCCCCCGTCATCCTGGATAAAGCTCCATCGGCCGGAACACTTAACGTTTGAATTACCACGCCCTATAGGACGTGGATTCTTCTTTCATCGACCCGTGCCATCGAGGGACCTGGTCTTGCCGGGTTTCC
>JAUQYW010000068.1 GCA_030587525.1 Candidatus Sigynarchaeota archaeon
GAATCCATCGAGCGTGGAACATATTTCTTCTGTCCTATCTGCTGGACGCAAAGCTATACCCAAGCACGCGGAGACTCGATCGGGTACTGTGCTACATGCGAGAAATCCAGTTCTTGCTGGACATTGGATCAGAGCGGAGCGCATTTTGAAACCATGCAAGACTTGATCGTACGCCATAGCCAAGGATTTGAAAAATGCCCGAAATGTCAGAAATCACGAATGATCTACTCCGCCAGCAAGGAGGCTAGAACCGAAAACAGGCTAGTCTGCGAAAATCCTTTCTGCAATTACGTGCTGCTCGTGCCGAAGACCTTTGTAGGAAAAATGGAACAAACGAGCAAGAAATGCCTGATTTGCCCCATGAACGCGGTCATGTTCAAGAAAAAGGAAGGTAATTCATTTTATGTCTGTATAAATTGCTATAATCAATACATGAGAAGAAAAGACGAGCAAATTGGATTCTGCATCGGATGTTTTTACCACGAGGCATGTTTCAAGGATGAAGTCAAGCGGATCGAGATAAAAGAAAGTTTGCGAGACTCGATCAAGAAGAAATTGAATGAATCTCCAGCGGAAAAATGACGAGCCTCGAGAATTAGCACAGCTAACGTGCGTGTTTTGCAATCTTTCATGCGAATGCTCAGGCGTGAAAGATCTCCCGCCATTGCGATTGAACTCTTTTTTGAACTGCAAAAAAGTTTATCTTTGTTTAAGCAGCTTTAGTATACAAGAATCCTTTTTCCGCAAAATAGGAGGATTGCTGCAATCATGGGTGAAGATCTGTTCAAATCGGAAGAACTTTCACAAGAAGACAAGGAAGAAGGCAAAATAAGAAAGGAAGTAACGTTCGACATTGAGGTTTCATCTGAAGGGGACAAGAAGTCGGCGTATAGATTGTTGGCGACTATGTACAAGAAGCATTTCTTGATCTTGTTTGCATCCAGCATCGTCACGGTCGTCGTCATGTTCGCTGCATTTGGCATTTATAATTCCGTCGTGTGGGCAACCAGTTCCTTCCGCGTCATGGCATTGAACCTTAGCTACTTGAGCATCCCAGTTGCGACCTTGCTACTCATGCCAGCGGTCGAACGGACTGTGTACCTGAAGGATAACTGGACTTTGGAACGCCAAGGATGGCAGGCACTCGGTTCCCCCGTCTCAAAAAAAAGTTATTTTATGGCGATCATTCCCGCGGTTCTATTGCTCATCCCGATTATCATGGTCTCGTTGGCGCTTTCGGATAGTTTCACCAGCCCGTTTTACATCCTTTTCGTTGTCGGGGGGATTCCGGTCATCATATTCGAGGAGCTCTTGTTTCGCGGCGTTTACTGGAAATATCTCGTGATGCGGTACGGAAAGGACAAGTTTTCGATGAACGTGGTCTTCATCAACGCCGTCATTTTCATGTTGATCCATCTACCACGATTGTTCATCGATTATACTGATGGAATCTTGATCGCGGCGTTTGGCCTGCGGGCTATTATCATAAGCTTCTTGCTCGCATCGTTTTTCCTCGCGGGCTTGATCTTGGGGTTGCTTCGCGCCACATTCAAGAATATCCTGGCACCAATTGCATTCCATATCTCTTATAACTCTATATTCATCGTTATCAAGTTGGACGTGGTTTCCATCATGCCACTATGGTTACTTGGCTTGGTCATTTTGGTCGTATTCTTCCTCATCGCACAACACATTAACCTTTTCAGGATCCAAACCGAAATATCCGCCGACAGCATCCCTGCCGAGTTAAAAAAACCCGTGCTTCAGACTAAGTGGCACGATAAATTCCGCATTGCCTTTTTCATCGCGAACGGCTGCATTATGGTTTATTACGGGTCCGGAATCGCTGGAGGCGATGTCATGTCCTTGATAATTGTCATGATCGTGATCCTTGGTGCGTGGGCCGTGCTGGGTTACTTGTACTTGAAAAAACTTTGGATTTTCAAGCAATACATCGAATGATTCATCGAGCTTTTCGTTTGATGGGCAATATTCTTTATCTTGTTTTTCCTTTTTACTAGTGCCTTGCGAATATCGCGCGCTTTGAACGAACGAACTTGCACTGCATCGACATGATCCCGGAAGAATCTTTCTTTCTCGTGCTTGACATCATCAGCATCAAGGATGGCGTCCTTGATTGCGCACTCCTCGTGTATCCTACCGGCGAAGCTGGTTTAAAGGATGCCGTGCAGGTGCAAAAGCCGCTTCACGTGTATGCATGCCAGTTTTCCGATCAAAGCGATGAAAGCGAGGGAACGGGCACCACGCTCAAGCTCAGGCCGTTCCGGATTTGGGAACCCCCGCGCGGCAATGAACGGGAAGTCAAGACGTATTACGACCAGAAATTGCTGAAACGGCTGATCAAGGAAGCCAAGTTCACCATCATACCCCGGGATGTCCTTGAATCAAAGCTAGAGAGCATCCGCGGCATGTATAAGGACCTCCAGCTCAATACGATTCGCCACGCTGATTTTTGCTATCTCTGCAAGAGCCGGTCATCACGGTACATCGCGCTGAAGAAAGCTGATATGATCCCGCTGAATCCAGACATCAATCAGTACGTGTGCGAGTCGTGCGGCTGGTCAGTACTTATGGGCAGGCTTGAGATGAAAGGCGTGAAGGTCACGGCAGGCTTGCGCGAGATCCTCGCCGCGAAGTTCAAAAAAATCCGCAACATCGAGAAGATCGAGCGCGCTTTTGACCCGAAATGGAACCCTATCGAGGATAGCGATTATTCACTGTTCGACGTGTGCGATCTCGTGAAAGAACCGTTCAAAGCTATGAAGATACGGGACCTGGGAGTGCACGCAAAGCTCAAAACGGCGCTCATTTCCCAGGGCATCGAAGAATTGCTTCCCGTGCAAGTCAAGGCCCTCAAGGCCGGATTGCTGGATGGAAAGAATTTGCTCGTGGCATCATCAACGAGCAGTGGAAAAACGCTGATCGGGGAGCTCGCTGGCGTCAACAACATTCTCGCTAAAAATCAAGGCATGTTCCTTTTCGTCGTACCGCTCGTAGCGCTTGCTAATCAAAAATATAATGAGTTCAAGAAACGATACGGGGAAATCGGGTTGAAAGTGGCGCTGCGCGTGGGAAAAAGTCGCGTCGACAAATCGGTCGAGTCTAATACAAAAGGAGAGTCATTGAAATCCGCGGATATTCTTGTCGGCACGTATGAAGGCGTGGATATTTTATTGCGAGCGGGCAAAAAAGACCTGCTTCCACGCATCTCGACCATCGTCATCGACGAGATCCAGATGTTCAAGGACGAGGAACGAGGCACGCGCCTAGATGGATTTATCGCACGATTGAAATTTCTATATCCTGCTGCACAAATCCTCTACTTGAGTGCGACCGTTGCGAGCCCGCGCAAGCTTGCGAAAGCTCTTAACGCGACAATTGTCGAGTTTCTTGAACGACCGGTCCCGATCGAGCGTCACTTGATACCATGCCTCAACGAGATGGAAAAGGTAAAGATCATAGCTGCTCTCGTGAAACAAGAGTTCAAGAAAGTTAGTTCATTTGGCTACAAAGGGCAATCCATCATTTTCACCAACGCTCGTCGTACCGTTCATGATCTCGTTAGTTTTTTACGTTTAGAAGGCGTCGAGGCCGATGCATATCATTCGGGGCTTACGTATGGCGAGCGCTTGCGAGTCGAGCGACGTTTTGAAAGGCAAAAAGTGGCCGCGGTCGTGACGACGGCGGCGTTGGGCGCGGGTGTCGATCTGCCGGCGAGCCAGGTCGTGTTTCATTCGCTAGCAATGGGCATCGAGTGGCTCACCGTCGCCGAGTTTAACCAGATGCTCGGCCGGGCTGGGCGATACCAGAAGCACGACATGGGAAAAGTCTATCTGCTCGTTGAACCTGGGAAATCATACCATTCGAGCCAATCCGGCGAGGAGGACAAGATCGCCTTGAAATTGCTTACGGGTTCGATGACCGACAGCATGCCGGCGTTTGACATGGACAAGATCGCTGCCGAGCTGCTTGCATTCGTTGCGATGCAGAACGCCACGGATCTCGACGCGGTCACGAAGTATCACGCCGCGCTTCTCCAAAAAACCGTGTCTGTCGTGAAATTGCTCAATCATTTACACAAGGATCACCTCATCTCGGTCAAAGAGGAAGGTGCCCAAATTTCGATAATGCCGGTTGGCAAGGCAATATCTGAATCCTTCTTGGATATCGAGGAAGGATTGAAACTCAAGGACGCGGTTCATGATTATGAGGAATCTGTCCTTGATATAGCGTCTGGCTTGAATCCATTAAAAAATGTATACGTGACGAATTCAATTGTTACTGAAATGTCTAAATACAGGACCGGGCATGGTATGATGTCCTCAAAATTTTTCGGGGGGCAGATCCTCGAATTCATGAGCCTCGAAGCCGGGCAATTCAGCGGGATGGCTCTCAAGCGGAAAAAATTGAGCGCGTTCGCGATTTCAATCTTGTCCCGATGGGCACTTGACATCTTTACTTGTACTTGCGACGAAAAACCGTATTGCGAGCACGGTATCAAGAGTCTTGCCCGGATTATGATCAAGCTTCGACGTCAAAAAAAGATGGAGCCGAAACAAATATCGTTTTTTTTGCGTGAAACTTACCAAATCCAAGTATATGCCGGCGATATCTACGACTTTCTCGATTCCATCTTGCACGCGCTTGATGCTATCCAGCGTTTCGCAAGAATCTTCAAGAATGAAAAAATACTCGAGGCAGTCTCAAAATATAAGGACTCTATCGAGAATCCGTGAAAGCTGGCCAATTTATCAAGAGTTCTGGCGAATTCAGGGGATGATATGACGTCAATGAACGAGTCGAAGATAGGTAATTTAATCGCCCGTTCCTTCCTTCGGGATATTGGTGGAAGATATCGGTTCGGATGTGACGTGTTCTCATGAAAATACTCGTTACCGGCGGCTTGGGCTTCATCGGCGGTCACCTGGTCGACAAGCTCGTGCAACAAGGCCACGACGTTCGCGTGCTGGATAGCATGGAATTCCAAGTGCATCAAGGAAAGTTTCCTTCGTATGCGAACCCGAAGGCGGAATACATTATCGGGAGCGTGCTCGATAGAGCCATAGTGAAGAAATCGCTCGATGGTATTGAAATCGTGTTCCACGAAGCTGCAGCCGTGGGCGTCGGGCAGTCCATGTACCAGGTGCATCATTACGTGAACGAGAATGCAGCAGGCACCGCGATGATCCTTGACGAGATCGTGAACGGGAAAGTTCCCATCAGGAAGTTCATCGTGGCCGCGAGCAACACGATCTACGGGGAGGGGCTGTACGAATGCAAGAAATGCGGAAAAGTATCGCCGCCCTTGCGTGACGCGGAGCAGATGAAGCGGAAGGAATGGGAAGTCCGTTGCCCCACTTGCGGGGCGATACTCAAGCCATTGGCAACGCCCGAAGCGAAAAGTCTCGATTCCATCAACATCTATGCGTTGACCAAGAAATACGAGGAAGAGCTGTGCATGAGCATCGGGAAAACGTACGGCATTCCCGTGGTCAGCTTGAGATATTTCAACGTGTATGGCCCGCGGCAGAGCTTGTCGAATCCATACACGGGTGTTGCGACCATTTTCATCAGCCGCATCAAGAACGGGAACTCGCCATATGTTTACGAGGATGGCTTGCAGACGCGCGATTTTATTCACGTGCAAGACGTGGCTGGCGTCAACGTGTTTGTTATGGAACACGCGGGCGCGAATTACCAGCGCATCAACGTGGGCACCGGCGTCCCCGTGAGCATCAAGGGCCTCGCCGACAAGATCATCGAAAAAATGGGGGCGAAAATCAAGCCCGTGATTGCCAACGAGGGCCGGCCCGGGGATATCCGCCATTGCTATGCCGATATCACGACGCTGAAAAGTCTCGGCTACAAGCACCAGTATCCACAACTCAACATCGACGCGTTGATCGATTGGAGCAAGGGAATTCCCGCGATTGACAAGTTTGATGAAGCAAAGAAGGAGTTCGAGCAAAAACTCGGTATGAAATAGTCCAGAAATCAGGAAGTTATACTTCACGCCTTTCCCGATATATTTTTAGGGACTTTCTTGGTTATAATTCTTGGCGTCTGCATTCCTTCCCTTTTAATTCGATAACAGATTCTTTACACGCATTCAAAAAAGGTATGCGTGACGTTTTTTTAAAAAATCAAGCGAAACAACCATCAATCGAGTGAATTTTTATGATTGGATCAAGCAAAATCTCGAAAAGCATGATAATTGCCGTGTCATTTCTGGCAATGCTAACTCTTGTTAATGTCGTTGCTGTAACCGTCGCGGGTGATGGCCCACCAACGCCAGCACAAGTATTCATCGATCGTGATACCCAGATCGGCCACAACTTCACGGAAAACTACTGGGACATCAATGTTTACAACAACAGTTACTGGGAGGTCCAGGATCCCGCAATGGGTATCGACAACATGACCACATGGTTAAACAACACGTGGAACATCAAGTGGATCTCCGAAGGTAATTTTGAGATGGGTATGTTCGCGTTCGTTAATAAAACCGGCGATGCTAATGCGAATGACCGATTCTTTACACCGGCTCAAATGTGGTGGATGCATTACTATTATTCAGGACATGAAATGCTCATTGCGAACATGCTCAGCGCATGGTTTGGTTTCAAGGATGCCAACCAGAATCATGAATACGACGAGGCATTAGACGAGGAAATCAATCCCTTCTTCTACATGACCCAGGACATACCCTCCGTGCATGCCGTGTTCGATCCGCTCGGGTTGGCAATCGTCCCGAACGTCACCGTGACCCCGCTCCACCGTTCCGACGTGCCCGTTGGTCAAATCACGTACACGTGGGCTTACAACTACTCGGATGTCTGTTTCTGGCTTCCGCACGTCAATCAGAAGTCTGGAGCTGCTGCTAACTTGGCTGTCTTCGATTGGGGCTTCAATTATTCTGACCCGGGCACCTATCTGGATGGATCCTTCGGCTTCGGTATGCAAGAGTTCATCTATTACGAGTACACTCTTGTCCTGAATACTGCAACGCAGAAGGCGACCCTTTACAACGATTTCATCGCAGGAAACTTGACGCAGCTTTTCCTTCGTGACAATCAAACCGCGCCCTGGCTTCTCACGCCCCCATCGAGCCCGAATTATATGCCCCGTGATTGGATCATGTGCACGGGTTCGCATGCGTTCATTATGGCTGGCATCGATGACCCCCTGGATATGCACGATACATCCGGCGATGCGATCACTGCCAACATCACGAACAACGGCATCACGACCGTCGCAGCGCAAGTCGAGGGCACGAACGTGTTCAATTACGAGTTCAGCCAGAAGCCGAACTATACGCAATACGATGTCAACGACCCCACCAATCACACAGAGTCGCCAGTTCTTTACGCGTCGCTTGGCATAGAGCATAACCACGATTTTCTCAACGTCGTTTCCGGCATGACCCAGCTCATCGGTCCTTTCGGTGCTCTCGTCGTTAGCTATGCCATCAACCAGACGAACCATTTTGGAAGCGGCATCAACTTTCAAGACGCGTGGGATCACTTCGATCCGGAAAATACCTCGGCATTTTTCATCACGGCATACCCCGAGTTCGGCCGTTACCAGGGCGGACGCTTGGAACACGATCCCGTGTTCTCCGCGTATTTCACGCCGGGAAACGATTGGGGAAGACTGCTTGCCCTTCCAGGCTATGATGTCTTCTTGATTCTCGCTGGTGCGGTTTCTGGCATCGTTATCGTTGCACTAGCTCGGCGGAAACGTCACGCAATATCGTGATAATGTGTTTTTTATCCCCTTTTTTTTCCTTACCTTTCGTGGTGTCTTTTATCATTCCTTCTTTGAACGTGAAGTCACGGGAATTTTAAGCACGGCTCGAAGGTTTTTTTGATGAGGACGGTTGATATACCTCGAATCTCGTGTTGGTAATTTTGCATCATGCTTGGAGAAACCTTTGACGTGTGCGTGGTCGGCGCGGGCCCGGCGGGCTCAATCGCAGCGGAGCGACTAGCAAGAACTGGTGCTCGTGTCTTGCTGGTGGATGGCCAGAAGTTTCCCCGGTATAAATGCTGCGCGGCAGGAGTTCTCTGGCACGATGTCGAGGATTTCCCAGAAATCAAGCCCGTGATCGAGAATTACAATTATAAAATGACGTTTCACTCTCCTTCCTTGAAACATGAATTTTCCATCGAATCTGGCGATCATTACCTCATGGGTCAGACGTACAGGGCCGTTCTTGACAATCACCTCGCCCTGCTGGCCAAGAAAGCGGGAGCAGAGTTTCGGGATAATACCCGTGCCACGAGTATCGAGCTTCTCGATGATCGAAAAGGCGTGATCATCGATTTGCATGACAACACCACGGGCAGCGATAGCAAGATCCAGTGCAAGATCGTGATCGGTGCCGACGGCGTGAAGTCAATCGTACGCAAGGAACATCCTGATTTCAAACGATGGAAAAAATCGGACTTGCTCATCGCCTCTGAGCTCGACGTTCCTATGGACGAGGATGATATTCTCGCCATATATGGCAAGGAACGTGCAGTGCACATGTACTTGTATTTCCACGATATGCCCGGATACGCGTGGATTTTCACGAAAAAGAAATCGGTGTCGCTCGGTATGGGCACCATGCTCGAATTCAATGGTAAACCATATGGCGGGGGAATCCTGGCTTCGAAATTCAAGGAGTATTGTGCTTTTCTCGAGTCCGAGGGGCTGGTACGGCCTGGCAAGGTGGCTTTGCCGAAGACCAGTTATGCCCTCATCCCGTGTATGTCGTTGGCAAAGGCGACAACCCACGGGCGTAACGCACTGCTCGTGGGAGACGCGGCGGGAGCCTTCGTGTCAGCACTGAGCGGGGAGGGGATATACTACAGCATGCTGAGCGGCCAATATGCTGCCGAAGCCGTGTTATCGGCATTGAAGGCTGATGATGCCTCGGCTCGGAGTCTTGGTCGATATCCGCAGCTGTGGAAAAAACGGCTGGAACGGGAGTTGAATTACCAGCATTTCGCGAAGCGCTACATGCTCGAGTTCAAGCGTCGTTGCGAGAAAGCAGTTCGCTGGGGGATGCACGACGCCACGATCCGGAGATTCATGAGCGTGTTTTTCACCGGGGTTTACACGATCGACCGTCCTTTTATGGTGAAGCTTTATAGTCATTACATGCGTTTGAAAATCAAGGATATCATGGGCCGTATGGGCGATCGCGAGAAGAAGGGGGATTACGCGGGGGACGCGTCGAAATCGCCGAGCTTGATTCCATGGCGAGGTTTTCATTGACCCAAATGAGGTGCGAGAGCCCCCGTTCTTTTTTTTGATCGAACTGCTCGTTACAAAAATACCCGGTTTATGGAATCGTGGGATATACATTTTTAAGCGGGAAAGCAATTGTTTTCTCTAACAGCGCGGTCGAAGATGTGCCGAATCAGTCTATGACCCCGCTGCAATGAGGTGGATTTAACATGAAAAACTTTTTCGAGAAGGTTAAAGGTGGCGTTGTTGGAGTTTATGCAAAACTATCCAAACAAAACGTGGAATTGATGAACCTTGTCAAGGAAAATAAAGAGTTTTTGGAAGCAACCCAGGCACTCGTGAAGGAATCCACGGAAGCTATTGGTAGCTTGAAGACGTATGCATCGAACGAGACACCGGCCATTAAAGATGCTTTTACCTCCGTTTCCGAATCGCTGGAATCCGTTGAACAGAGCCGGAGCGAGATGGTGGCCAAGCTTCAGGAACAATTCCTCGGTCCATTGACCACGCTCACCGAGGAATACAAGAAATTAAGCACCCAGATGAGTGCTGACGAAAAGGCAAACAAGGATCTTGAAAAAGCCAAGGCGGACCTCGATAAGGTCAAGAAAAAACCCGCTGAAAAGGCAAAGCCGGGCGAGGCCGAAGGTGCTGACGCGAAGATCAAGGCGGCGCAAGAGAAGGCCACCAAGGAGCGAGAAGCAGTCGTGAAAATGACGGGCGAGTTCACCGAGGCCAAGGTTAAGGTGATGAAAGACGCGTTGGCCAAATTGATCGATCTGGAAGACGAGTTCTACAAGAAAGCAGCAGAAATGATCCAGAGCTCGAAAGCCAAGATTGCGGCCATCAACGTGCAGAAAGAAGTCGAAGCACAAGCAACCCAGCCTGCACCGAAATGAGATATATTCCAAACTTGACATACAGTCTTTACGTTCAGAGATAATGCTCTAAAGGGTCTATTTTTCTTTTTTAATTCTCTACGGTTCAAAAAGAATAATCACGATAGAATATTCGAAAAAAGGTGTCTTTGTGTGTCTCTGTCCCGGATTTGTGCCACATTCATCCCCGTGAAAGATGAAACCAGAACGGGTCAATTAGAAAAAAATAAAAAAGCCAAAAAGATTACTAGAATCAATTCTGTAATAATCTGATCCAGGGAAAAATAGAATGACGCTAATCAAGGGAAAAAAGTGTCCGAAATGCTCGAAAACTGACCGCATCATCGAGGCTGAAGACAAGACGAAGATCTTGTATTATAATATGCAAGGTTCACCCGTCTACAAAAAGCAATACAAATGCGGCAATTGCGGGCATTACTTTCCGACCGAGACGTAACCACCAAAATTCACCATTCAAATCCTGTTCTTTTTCATAACCTCTTTTTTTTATCGCAGACCGCGATCAATCGATATGATTGTGCGATGGATCATGGCGAACCCGAGGACGGCGATGACGATGCCGAGGATATCATGGAAGGTCAGTGCTTTTAATACGACGGGTTGGGAGGCGGCGTTGAATCGAAGCCCGGCACGAAGGCGTGGAATGGATTGACGAGCACGATGCCGTTCTCGAATGCTCGCTGGTAATACTGCCCGCCTGGGCCAGCCAGCAATTCCATCGGACCGAGTGCATTGCCGAGCTCTAGGTCGAAGAATTCCGGGTGCTTGGCGAGTTCCTGGCGCACGGTGTCGAGCGAGTAGCCGGCCAGGTTACGGGGATAGCCGCCGTCATACGTTGGCTGTGGGTGGAAGGCGACGGACGTGCAGTTGTTGACCTTGCCCATGAGGTATGTCGCCACGCAGTATTCCAGCGCCGCGGGATCGTCGCGGTTGTACCACGCGGCCCAGATGTACGAGCGATCTCGATCGCCATGGCTCACCAGGTTCTCCACGATGCCAGCCCAGTCCATAGCCTCGTAGAAGATGATGCTGGCCCGGTCGTCGACCCGCGTGCCGTACGCACCGCCGGACCGGAAGGCGAGCTCGCCCCAGATGCCATCCTGGTACTGCTGGGCTTCGTCCCAGAAGGCTTGCGAGATGATCTCGTGCAAGCTCTTGACGTGGACGCGCTGGAGCCACGTGTAGCACGTGGCCGTGATGTCCTCCGTGCTGTCGTAATCCCGAAGGTTGTTGATGTTCGTGCCCCAGTATCCACGCCACATGATCTCGTCGATGGCAACGCCGGTCGCGTGATAAGCTTGGACCCGGGTGTTCCAGATCCACGCGTAGTAATCTGCCCAGCCCGTGCTGCCGAGGTCCATGATGTGCGCGGTACTGTCATCGGACGGGCGATGGAGGCCGATAGCTTCATTGCCGTCGTCGGCCTTGAGGGTCCACGTATCCATGGTGGCATTCCAGGTGGAAGTCGCGTTGCCGAGCGGGCTATCGACGGTCCAGCAGTCATACTCGCCAAGCGAGGTGCCGAAGGTCATTATGTAGAACCGGGTGCGGTTGTTGATGGCACGCATAGCGAGGATGTCGTCGGGATAGAGCGTGTAGTTAACGTACCCGCCGAGCGAGTAGACGTCCATGGTGCTGGCGATCCAGTCGCGTGCTTGCGCGGTGGTGAAGTTACCGATGGCACGAGCGTCGTAGAGATAGGCACCGATGCGGACCGTCTTGCCCGGCCGGATGGTCTCGTTGCCCGGGGTGGCGGTCGGGAAAGGGGAGTAAAGGAGGATGCGAGCCGATCGCTCGGCGAGATCGAGGGAAGTGACGGGATTACCGTTGACATCGTAAAATATGCGGCCGAGGTCGACGTGAACGATTGCTCGCGACAAGGACTGGAAAGTTCCACAGAGGGTTAACGTGAAGATGGCGATTGCGAGCACCGCTGCTGTGGTCATATTTCTCTGCCTTGCGCGAGCGACGTGCACTTGCCGAGCGAGATGCGGAACGCGGGCACCAGGAAGGTCGATCGCTTTCGGGGGGAGATGCCTGGCTAGAACATGGCTCAGCCACGTAAACAGCGCGACGAGGCCAGCGAGGCCAGCGATGACTACAGGGACGAGCCACAAGAAGCTGGGCCAATCGAGGACGAGAAACTTCATTTCGTGGGCGCCGAGCCCGATAATGACCAACATGACCACGATCCAGAAAGCCTGGCCAAAGTCATGCCGCCACGGGAGGCGCTGCTGGCTCTTGCGAGAGAAGTCATCGAGGATCCATGTCCACGTGGTGCCCGTGAACAAGCCGAGCAAGACAATAGCAGGCCAACCAAGGAAGGCCGTCCAATTCAACCAGATAAGGACTGCCTCGATCACGAGACCACCGGTCGCGATGGCGCCACGGATGCTCTCGGTATGCCTGGCGATGCCGTTGCCTGCCTTGCCGAGGAGGACGCTGATAACGAGGCCGAGGGCCAGGCCGGAAGCGACGCCGAATGCCCACGGTCCCCAGAGCGGCAGAACTCGCTCGGACGTGATGTAGAGCGCGATGACGGAATGACCGAGGAGTATGAGCCACCTTGCAAAGAAGCCGAGCCAAAGATCCGGGCGGAACACGCGCTTGGGCAACCGGGACTTGGAATCAATGGCAACGGTGGTACCAGCAGCATCAGGAGCAACAACAGCATCGGCACCCGTGAGCGTGGCGAGATGCCACGACCGCACGAAATAAAGGGCAGCCGCGCCGAACCAGGCGAGCGGGAGGACGGGAACGAGCACGAGGGCATGGCCCATGGCGAGAAGGGCGATGATGATGCCCGGGAGCAGCACGTTGATCGTGAAGGGGACGTGGTTGTTATTGGCTTGAACGCCGGTGCTGGTGTTGGTGCTAGCACCGGCATCATTGATGGCGGCACCTGGAATGGTCTCCTCGTGGAGGTTCGTGAAATCGAGCTGGGCGTTGAAGATCCCGAGGATGATGATGGCATCGATGAGGCTCATGGTGAGGAAGCTGCTCTTGTTGAAATCAAACTGCACCACGAGGCCAAAGACGGCAAGAAGGGGGACGAGGCACCAGCCCGTGATGGTCCGGAAGCGATGGCGATACTGTGCGGATCCGCAGGCATGCGCGGGGAGCTTGAGGAGCGGGACGAGGAGCAAGAGGCACGGGAGGAGGAGCAAGACCATCCACAAGGTCATGCCCGTCAAGCTTTGCTGGAAAAAGAGCGTGAATAGCCACGGGGCGAGGTAGAGCGTGAAGAAGGACGAGGCGGCGAGCGGAAGGCCAGCGAGGATGCGGGACAAGGAGGTGGTGCCGAGCGATGCTTTGGTCGATGGCAGTGCCATGGAAGATATTCAGCTGCGGTGAACTTAACGTAATCACTCGCGACCCGACTGGTGGTCGACTCACCTTTCACCGATAAAGTATGCAAATATCACCAAGCCGCTATCAAGCGATAAGATCAGCGTGCAAGCGCTAGAATAATACCGTACAGAGAAGAAAAAGATGGAATAGGGACGGGGATGTTCAATCGATGGGGATATCCGACACCTTTCGCTCCTTCTCGCCGATTTTTTGGAGGCGGACTTCGAGGATGCCGTTGGTATATCGTGCCTTCGCGTGATCGGGGTTAATCTTCGCTGGTAAATCAACCCGTTTTTGATACTTGTGCACGCCCTGAGAAAAAGCACTGATCTCTATCGAGTAATCCGTCGATTTGAGCTTGATATCATTCTTTTCAACGCCGGGCAACTCGACGACGACCACGATCTCATTGTCCTCGTTGATGATATCGGCAATGGGTTCACGCACCACGGTCGGCATCGCCTCTTGATCGGGTGCGCCTTCCTCGTCGACCGGTTGCACTGGCTTGACGTTTCCGAACTTGTTGATGATCGGTTTCCCGTTCTTGTCGAATTTCAAGCTGAAACCGAACACCAAGGGTCCTTTAATTTCTTTCTTCTTCGCATCGTCAGGATTCATTCCTTCTGGACCTGGCAAGCCCATTTGCTTGAAGATGTCCGTGAAATCCTTGCTTTTAAACTGTTTCATCATTTTCTTGAAAATATCCTGGAAATTTTCGAAGAAATCGCCGGAATTCGCGCCGAACGGTGAAGACTCATCCTCGTCCTCGTCGCGGTCCTCGTCGTCCTCGTCATCTTCAGGTAATCGCCAAGGCTTCTTTTTCTTTCCCATCATCGCTCACCTTGTTACTTGTTCTATCCTAGTTAACGCAACCACGTGTATTTATTTTTCGTCGTGGGAGAATATTCCTTCGATTCATTCGACGGTCTTCTCAGAGAAATTCGGACAGGGTCGATTGACCTTTACCAGCAGCCCCGAATCGTGCTGGTTTCAAGCCAATCATCTCGCGAAACAAGTTCGTGCTCGCCGGGCCGAAGCCCGCGTAGTGATTGTTGAAAAAAACGAATATGTCCCGGATATCTTGCAATTCAACATCCATCAATTGCTTGATCTTGAACATTTCATCCCGTTTTTCACGTTGTATCGTGCCGAAAGATTCGAGCTCCCTGTCACCAATGAAACGGAACACGTAAAAATCGCCCGTCTTCTTCACGAAGGGCTGGATGTCCGGGTGGATGCTACCTGCGATGGACAGGTTACGCTGTTTTCGTATGCGTTCGATGAGCTCGTCATTCTCGAACCAGGATTCGTCGCGGAACTCGATCGCGTGCCGGATGTTTTCCGGCAACGCGTTCAGCAGCGAAATCACATCGTCCAAATGCTTGGACGTGAATCGAGGCGGGAACTGGATGATCGTCGCTGCTAATTTACTACCCAGATGCCCCAAGGATGCGAAATAACGGTTGACAAGGCCTTCCAACAAGCCTTCCTTGACGGCACGGGGTAGCTCGTGCGTTATGCCCTTGAATAACTTGGCCACGAACTGGAAGTTTCCCGGCGTCTTGTCGCGCCATGTAGTGACCACGTCCGGTGAAGGTATCGTGTAAAACGTCGAATCGATCTCGATCGTGTCGAAGGCCGTCGCGTAATACCCGAGCTCGTTTGATGAGGTTAATCCTTTCGGATAAAACGTGCTTTTCCATCCCGGATAAGACCAACCCGAGCATCCAACATGGAAACGCCGTGCATTCGTTGCCGCGTGCATCACCTTGGAAGCACTACGTCGAGCTAATAAATAGGTGCTGCTGCTATGTTTTAATTATCGATCTAACTTGAATATGAGGTCGTGAAAAAAATGGCAATAAAGAAGTACCAGCTCGTGCTGACGCTCGTGTTTCTTGGTATGACGCTTGTCGGCGCCATTGGCTTGAACACCTACCCCGCGGATCTCGTGCGGGAAACCCATGGGACCGTGGCATCGGATGGCGTGTACATTTCATTTAACCTCTATCACAAAGCAGGTATTCCCGATAATTGCCCCGTGATCGTCATTGGCCATGGCATTATGGTCAACAAGGAATACATGAGCAATTTCGCGATAGAAATCGCTGCTCGTGGAAACTTCCTCGTTGCAAGCTTGGATTGGCGCGGGGAAGGACAATCGGGCGGTGCCGTCAGCAATTCCTTGTACCTGGATCTTGAAGCAGTCATTAATATAATTCCGAGCTTGATGCCCACTGCAAACATGAGCGCGATCGGGCTCGTCGGTTTTTCAATGGGCGGCGGGCCAACGTTCCAATACGCCGTGAATCACACGGAGGTCCGGGCATGGGTTGGCGTTGCCACGACGCCGGACGGGAATGTCGGCAACACGACGAATCCAAAGAACGTGCTCGCCATCAAGGGTGAGGACGACGAGGCCTTTTCGAGCGATCGCTTGCTCACGGCTATGATGAATTTGACCAACTCGGCATCCATCAGCGACGTCCTGGTCAACCACGAGTATGGCAGCATTGCAGCGGGCACGGCTCGCAAAATTAAGATCATTCCCCTCGCCGATCACCTCACGGCAACTTGGGACCCGATTTTCACAGCGGACGTGACCGATTGGATGGTGCGGACATTCTATGGCATCACCCCCGACCTGACTTTCATGGTCTATCATATCCGTGTCATCTTGCTCCTCGTGGGGTTGACAGGTCTTGTCGGAATAGTTTATGGCATTGCCCTTCTCATTGCACGTGCTGAAAAGTTTCACAACACCGTGGATGCCAAGGCCCCTGCCGGGCAAGGCAAGATCGCCCCTGCACTGTTCAAGGATCTGTCCACGAACGCATTCGTTGGGCGATACTACGCGTGGACCTTGGGCTTGATTCCAACCGTGGCCATTCCAGCTGCGAGCATCTTGATACCGATGTTCTTGACATCCATCATGGTTATCCTCAACGGGTGGTTGGCAATCAATCTTCTTATTTACTCGTGGCGATTGCTCAAGAAACGAGGTTGCTCGGTGAAAAAAATCATAATGGAGGATCTCGCACAGAAAAAGGCTTGGATCCTCGGAGCCATCATCACGCCCGTGTTCGTGACAGGGTTCTACTTTATGGTCGGTATGAATTACCTGGGCTCCATGCCGCCAGTTCCACGCTTTCCGTTTGTTATCATCTATGGCGTGACTTTCTTCGTCCTCTTCTACATTTTTGCATTTTTCAACGAGCAAATCACGGCATCATTCGTGAAGAGCAAGTCCCGGTTTAAAGATGACAAGGTGACCTACGTCGTGCAATCCCTTGTCTCGTTCGGCTTGATCTACTCGTGGTTCTTCGCCATTATCATGACTGCGTGCGCCTTGATGCAGAGCATGTTCTTCGCTATCTTCTTGATCTTGATGATCCCGATTTTCCTCTTCATGGCCTTTGCGGGGAACTACTTGCATCGGCTCACGCTCTCGTCGGTGCCGAATGCATTGCTGCAATCGGTCTTGATCACTCTCCTGGTCGTCACGCTGTCACCCATAGGTTCCATGTTCGGCGCGTTCATGCATTTTTGAATCCTTTTTCTTCTCTTTCCTCAACGGGCTCACAGGGTCCTCGATCCTTAATATCAATATTTAATCAGATATTGATCCAAAGGTTACATGCCAGAATCGCAAAAAATTAATTAGATAAACACGGTATATTTAATTGAATGGGAGTTCCAAGCTCGATGGATGTGCTCTGCCATCCGTCGTGCCAATTCAACGACATAATTTGGTACGTATTCGAAATCCAAAAAAACAAGCCCTTGGTTGAAGCGATTGATTCGAGCGATCTTCCTCATCAAGAACGGCATCGCCGTGTTCTCGACGTCTTATGAGATCAAGCTAGATGTCTCGAAAGACTTGCTCGCGGGATTCTTGTCAGCATTACCGGCGTTTGCCAAGGAGATAGAAGAGGACCAGCTTATCGAAGGCTTCAAGATGTCAGAATACATCTTTGTCTTCAAGCCGCTGAAAAATTCTTCGGATCCCGCTGGAAATTTCATGGTCTTGCTCGCGGATGCGAAAGACAAGGAAGAAACGCTGAAAAAGATCCTGGACTTGCTCGTGGCCGAGTTCGAGGAGAACTTCAACTTGGATGACTGGAACTCGAACCTTGATATTTTCAAGCCGTTCAAGGAACTTGCCGATAAAATACTCTTTCATCGTGAACGCAAGCCCCTCGAGCTGTCTCCCGATATGATCGAAACGATCAGCGAAACCATCGCGGAATCCAAGTATAATTTTCTCATCTTGAACAAGGATAACGATATTGTGCTCACGTCACTCAAGCGGGTCTCGAAAAGTTTCACTGCTGACACGCTCAACGATATCAAGGATGCGATCCTTCAATACTCCATCTTCCCGCCCGTGATTGGCACGAAGCTGGAAACTTCCTTCATCAACTCTGACAAGATGCTCATCATTTACGATAAAATCCTGGACTCGTATTTCATTGCTTTTATGATGAAAGACGAGGACGATACGGGTCCAAAGGTCAATGCCTACGAGATGGTGAAAGAAGTGTTCGACTCCTTGGAAGAGATCAAGTTCACGCTCATGACGACCTTCGTGGCCGAAAAATTCTAAAAAGAACCGAATTTGGAACCCGAAACCAGACTATTTTTTCACGATTTCCTCGTAGATTTGCTTGATCGCGAGT